>JADCJL010000200.1 GCA_020247055.1 Acidobacteriaceae bacterium
ATTTTCCTCCTTGGGTCCATCCGCCTTGAGGCGAACCACTGTCATCCAAGAAGTCGATGTACTTAAGCTGTCTGATTTGGTCAACCCCGATTGCCAATGCTTGTTTTTGAGCTGCCGAATACAAGATCAGCTCAGTGCGCCCTCCCTTTGACTTCAGCTCGGCGGCGATGGTTCCATTTTCCGCCCGCAGCACGAATCGTTCCACCTCCATGGTACGTCCGGGGGAGTCGGTCCCGGTTTTTTCGAAGTATTTCATTGCTAACAGCGTCAAGCCTGTCGTAATCAGTGAGGCAACCACTGCGGTGCAGATTATAGTGATTCGGCTCTTCAACATATTCAGTATTCCCCGCACCTTGCAAGTGCTGTGTCTAGCGCTTCTGTTGCGAATGGGCCCCGGATCCTCGTTGTGCCGAGCGCTCCAAACAGATCGTAACAATTAGCAATTCGACTTGCCTGCGGATTGCTGTTCGGCTTCGTCGGAATCGCCAGTCGGCATGGGTCAAACGGAGAATGGCTTAGATCGAAACGAGGATTCGCGCAAGGCTGGGGTTGGCCGTGCACATACCGATGAACTTCCCGCAAGGACACGTCCGAGCGAGCGAATTGAGGCAGCCCCTGGGAATGGAAATCGCGTTGGTTATGGAGAATGTTTATGCTGCTCACGAGTCAGCGCTGGCCCACGGCGGCATGGAGATCTCGCCGCCGGCACACAAGCCCTGGGGGCAAGTCATCTCCTACATCCGTTCCCCGGACGGCACGCTGGTCGAGCTTTGCACGCCAATTGGCACTTGAGCAGGGCAGCTCGGGTTCTTACGCAGGCGATCCGAGACGTTTGCAGGATTGCCCCGCTGGACGTGATTGGCCGTAAAGCCTGACTGACGGCACAGGCAGCAGAAGCGTGGCCCTGTCTTCGCCTCGGTACCAGCGCAGGCAGTTGACCATGCGGCGGCCAGTACGGCCGCTCGCCGAGATCTAGTTCGCGGTTTCTTTTGCGACTAGTCGGGAGAATCCGGCTTTGCAACTCGCTGAGGGACGTGGATCGGCGGCGGATCTATCCCCGAGATTCCTCGCGCTTCGGCATAATCGATTTCGGAATGTTAGCCGGGTCAACCTCTTCCCACTCCACATCAAACGTGCCGGCAAAGCCAAACAGCGGTCCCCAAAACTCGTTTTTCACTTCACATTCGACTTTGTATCTACCGATCGCCTCGTCGAACCAGACATAGACGTATGCCCTCCCGGAAAAGAACATCGGGAATCGGAAAGCGAGAGGACCTTCGTAGAACCGCTGTTCGCCAGATTCAATGCGAAGACCGCCATTGTCGGCAACACGAAGGTGAAGATCGACGGCCAGATGCTGGTGGGTGCCCATGTAGTCGACGACTTGGTTGCGAACTGGATCTCTGACCATGTAAGCGTCAAATCGGCGCTCCCGCCCCAGTTTGAAGGTGCGTAGCTCGGTTACAGTTTCGCGGCCAAGGGTGTCGACGTACGCCCAGTTCTCGATCGTGAACGGGACGTTCTCTCCTCTTTCCGGGAACATAATATTGCGCCAAGCGCCCACCATCAGAAAGGGGAGCGTAAAGAACTTGCCGTGCCACACCCGATCCATGATGCCGCGCCCGATGGCTCGCTTGCGGGATCTGCTGTCAAACCCGAAACGCTCTTGGATCTTGGGATGAAGCCGTTTAAAATCTTCCCCTAAGACCGTCGCGTAGATCGACTTGCTCATTCGCGTGTTTCCTTCGGTAAGAGCGTTGACCGGCCCTCCCAACTTCCAAATTCAGCAAGGGGCCGAAAGCGGAGCGTGGTGAACTCGTGGTGAAAATCACGGCGCTCCCGCTCTTTCATGGCTGCGATATGGCGTTTGGGTTGAGCAACCGCGCTCTGCCCCCTCACCATGTCGGTCATCGCCTGCTGAGAGTTCCAAATGGAGAACGTGGCAATAGTCCCTGGGTGACGGATTGCAGCAAGAGAAAACGTGGTTTCCGGGTTGTCTCGCACAAGTGCTTCGACGGGTCTGCCCCACTGGACAAAACGGGGAATTTCCCGGAACCTCATTCGTGCGAGCGTGAAGGCCGCTACGGGGGACTGCGGGTCAGATTCGCCAATGGACTCGGGGAGAACCGCAAATTCGCGCACCGATCCCCACCGGCGAAGGAAGGTCATGCGAAGGTGCCATCCGGCGGCGATCGATTGGCCAAGCTTGGATGTGCTGAGGAACTCGTCGATCGCGTCTTCGCTTTCCCAGGCCGCAAACATGACGAGCTTTCGAAGCTGTAGCCGTTTGGGCGATAAGATCGGCGAACCGAGCAGCATCGGTGTTAGGCATTCTGCGCGGACTAGGCCGGGGACCGTGGCGCTGGATGGAGGACGGTAAAGCGAGGTGAGAGTCAGCGACGCGGAGGTTTTTGCCAAACCAAGGGTAAACACCTTCATATCCGGAGTTTACATGAAATGAGCAGATCACCCACGATAAACGGCATAGTGTCCCGCAAAGCTGTACCAGCCATCATCGAGTACCGGAAAGCGGACGGAGAGAGAGCCACAAGGTTCAAGACGAGATAACGCTAGTCGAGAGAACACTTTGCTTCATTATTAATTTGACTCAGACGTTCAGCGAGATCAGCCCAATGGGTCTCTACCTCAAAACAATTAGACGCAAACAGTAACGGATCTCGGCGGACCCAAGCGAGAGATGCGCTCCATATGGCCTCAATGACCATCACGATAGAATCCTTGACAATGAACTCCTTTTCGGACTCCGACCAATAGTTGTCCTCTGGATGCGGCACCATTAGCAGATAGGACAAATCCCATGGTGTCAGATTCTCCGGAGCGACAGGAGGCAGTACGTCGTACCAGGACGGCGACATTGGGCCGGAGTATGAAGGCTGGCTGCGAAATTGTTTTGAGTCAACAGGGTGTTCGACGGTCCATTGAATCAAGCCCACGCCATCAGCCGTTCTTAAGTTTTCGGGGCGTTGCTGGCTCAGCGAATGCTCTGTCATCGAATAGGCGAGCATCCTTAGCCACTGTTGGTTCTTGAAGCCACAGTCAATTTCACAATCGTGAATCCATTGCGCCATATCGCCAATGAGTTGCTTATAGTTCTGTTGGTTTGGAAGATGACTCAACGAGCGAGAGGGGTCCCGCTCGCGACTATTCAGTTGCGTTCTTGTTTTTTCCTTAACACATTCCCAATTCACCCCACTAATCGGGCGGCTTGGCAGGTATTGACAGACATAATCTAACGCCAGCCACGATAACAAGTAGTCCAACGATGTCGCTGCGTAAAATTTCTGCGAGAGGGTCATTGTGCAGTTCTTCTACCAATTGCACATCTTGTGCTAAAGCACGAAGATAATCACGGGCAAGAGCCATTCAACGATTGCCTGGATGGCCGTACAGGGAGCGATGGCTTTTGCCGCATTTCCTACGTAGCTTGAGAGATCCTCCCTGAATTGCTTGTGATCATCACGGCGCCGTCTCACGCTGATAGGATCTGAGAATTCTAGCAACCGATTGATGCGTTTGCTGACAACGTCGATACAAAGCAACGAGGGAATCGCATCCGTTACTGCTGGCCCCCTTCGGCCAAGGATAGCGCATGCTTCAAAGCGAGCGGAAGCACTCCAATGCGGAAGAATGGGGGAGAGGAGAGGAATCGCCCCAGTTCCAAACTGCTCCAAACCAGCCGTTAGGTCCGTGACTCGCTCATCACCGACACTGTAGGGCCCCCAATTGAGGTCTTCGTCGAAGATCTCCTCTTCGATCGCTTGAAGCCGTGTTTGGACCTCCGGGGACTGGGAAGAAGCTTTATCGTCCATACTCGACAATGATGAATTCCGCGCCTTAAGCAGGCGAGCGGCAAGCGGTGGGATGCCCGGGGGCTGATTGGATATTCGGCTGACGTCCGAGCGGATCTCTGCTAGGGTTCGTTGATAGGATGAGGAAGGAAGTATGACCATAACGATCGACCCCAAATTGGAGGCGAGGATTCGCGAAAAGGCCGAAGCCGAAGGCCTGACCGTAGATGCCTACGTAGAGCGTTTGGTCGGTGCAGACCAAGCCGCAGAGGAGGAACTGGAAACCCTCGCTCTGGAAGGCTTGAACTCTGGCGCACCCATTGCAGTTGGCCCTGGCTATTGGGAAGAAAAGCACCGGAGACTTGACGAACGGCTGAAGCGCACCGGCACACGTTGAGCAAAGCACGTTACGTCATCCGCCCGAAGCCTGACCACGACCTGGACGACGGAGCCTTCTACTACGCGACCGAGGCCAACCCGGCACTCGGCCATCGCTGTCTTGTCTCAGCTCACGAGACGTTTTCACTGCTTTCGACTCAGCCGGAGATGGGCTGGAATCCAAAGCTTCGCCTTCCCGAACTGCGTGGTTTGCGGCTCTTTGTCGTCACGGGCTGCGAGAAGATTCTCATCCTCCACAGGCCTCTCGAAAGCGGCGTTGAGATCCTCAGAGTGGTTCACGGTTCCCAGAACTTTCGAAGGCTCCTTCGCCGACAAGAAATCGAATAGCCGAACATCGGAGGGTGTTCCCCCTCCTGGACCTCCCCCGACTCGCCGTCGGGCAGGGGACCAGGTGTTATGCCCCTGCGGGGACGCTCCCGTTGGTCGCTCAAAACGCCTGCTCCCCAGGCCTCCAGTCTGAAGAGGGGAGGGCCGTCAAGGCCGATCCACTCTCCGCACGCCAGTTCAATCACCAGTTTCTTGTTCAATGTCGGGATCGCCAGAAAGTTGTACGTCTCGTTCACTTGTGGCTCCGCGCAAGCCGGGAATGAGGATTGACACCCCAAGCAAAATAATATCTCCCTTATTTTCTAAAACCTACAGCCCACCCACCCCCTCACCCCGGAACACGCCCGCTACAGTGAAGCCAGGAAAAGCCCGCTCCGACCGCATCGTCCAGCGGGCTTTTTCATTTCCCTATTCGGAGTCAACCAATGGAAAACGACAAGCCTCAATCCGCGCCCTACACCATGGAGGACGCCCTTCGCGAAGCCCGCGAGCACGTCAATCAGGTGTGCGACAGCTACGAAGCCGCCGCTCAGGCCCACTGGGAGCGGCAGCAAGCCGTCGAGAAATGGAAGACCAACCGCCAGAACGCCCGCAAGTCCACCGGGCCTCGGACAGCGGCGGGCAAAGCCGCCTCCTCCAAAAATCGGCTCTCGCACGGCCTGTGCTCCTCCAGCCTGCTGGTCTTTGGCGAAACGCAGGAAGAGTTCGACGCTCTCCGCCGCCAGACCCACGAAACGTTCCAGCCGGCCACCCCCGAAGAACACTTCTTGACCGATCAACTCACCGAATCCATCTGGCGGCTCAACCGCGCCCGCCGTGTCGAAAACGCCGCCTATGACGCCGCCATGGAACTCACCGACTTCGATCTCAGCGACGCCGGTGCCAATTACACCGACCAGGCGACGGCCCCGCAACTCGCCAAGTGCTTCTTCGACGACGGACATCGGGCGGCCTTCGCCAGTCTGCAGCGCTACATCGGCGCCGCGGATCGCACCTATCGCCAATCCCTGAAAGCGCTCCAGGAGGCCATCCAGCGCCGGCCGCAGCCGGTCGTCCAACCCCCAAGCGTCGAACCAAAACCCAAGGCCGCCGCAGCCGGACAGTCTTTCCCTCGCGAATCTGGCTTCGAATCGTCATTCCCGGTCTCGCAGAGCGTCGCCAAGCCGGCCATCGTGGATCTCTGCTGAATTGGCTTCGAATCGTAGCGCACAGGCAAGTCCGTTGTGCGCGATTCCCCATAACTCCGCCGCCTTCGAACCGCATTTTGCTCTTTGACAACCAAACCAACGAGCCGGTACACCCGAAGTGTGCCCATCCCTCGGCCTCTGCCCTGCCGTTGAATCCGCAACCCAGGAATCGAGTCCTCTCAGGCCCGTTTCTGCCAAGACAACCCGGTAGCAGCCGTCCGGCAAATGGGGTTCTTGATGCAAAATCAGGTTGATCCGGATGCTCTAAGCCATGGGGATGAGTCGGCAGCAAACGGTAGGCCAAACAAAGCATACCCGCGCCTGAGCCCCAGGGATGCGGCCGGGGGCTGACGGCGGCAATCACTGCTTCCGCCAGCGGTAATTCATCAACGCGGTAGCGGTCCCTGCGCGCGGCCCACCGTACGTGCGTCCCATTTTCGAGTCAGGCCGCCAAGCCGTATCGGCCCCCTCCGACGCGCTTCCCTTCCAGCTGACGACACGTCACTGCCGGTACCCGCCACCCTTGGTCTCCCGTTTGGCGGCCGCAGCCACGGCAGGCCCTCCCGCACACAGCGCAGGACCTTTCTAAAGGACGAACGCCCGGACCGCGCTAATCCGATGACGAATGCGCCAACCACGGGAGCCGGCCAATCGCGCTCGCCGATGCTGGACCGCTTGGTTGCCTCCAGGATCTCATGAACCTGCTCTGCTCGAACGCTCCACCCCTCGACACCGCCGGAAATCCCCCCCACCGGCAGAGCGCCACCCCGCCCGCGCCTCAACCCCGCCAGAACCTCCATCGCATCACGCAACAAAACCGGAACGGTAACCACCGTGGCCAGCATCGGGAGGAAAACTCGCCCATGCCGAGGACGCGCCCCCTGCCAGCCGGCCTCCGCCGCCGCGCGGCCCGCCCGCCCCGCCCTCCCGGCTGACTGCCGCCGAGGTCCCCTATCGCCCCCCGTCCCGGTCCATATGGCACTTCTTATACTTCTTCCCCGACCCGCACCAGCAAGCATCATTCCGTCCCAGCTTCGGCGCCTCCCGGCGAAACGTCTCCACCACCGGCCCCCCATCCAACTCCTCCCAAACATCACCCCCCTCCAGTAACGCCTGCCCCACCAGCACCTGCTCCAAACTCCGCCGCCGGAAATCCCCCTTCGCATCCTCCTCCCTCACTGCCCCTGGCGCCGCCTCCCGCAACCGCTCCGCTGCCTCTCGCTGGCCCCGCTTCCGCAGCGCCGTCTCCAGCGCCCCCGCCAACGGCCCCGCCTCCGCCTCCCCCGCAATCGCCCCGAACCCCTTCGCCAAACCCGCCAGCGCCTCCCCTACCCCCTGCGGCCGCTCCAGGCGCACCAATACCTCCATCGCCACCCGCCGCTCTGCCGCGTCCCCCCCCTTCGCCGCCGCCATCACCCCTAACGCCTCCCCCGGATACCGCCGTGCCACCTGCGCCAGCGCCCACTCGGCGTGCTTCGCCACCGGCTCCTCCCGCCGACCCGCCAGCCGCAGCAAATCCCCCATCACCCCCGCCTCCCCCACCGCTCCCTGCAGCGCCACCAGCATCGCCGCCGCCTCCGCCCTCACCCCGCTCCCCTCCCGCAACGCGTTCCGCGCCGCCGCCCCCAGCAGTTCCCGCAGCCCCGCCACCTTCTGCAACACCCGCATCAACGCCAGCGGCGACAGCCCCTGCCGCGCCCCCACCAAAAAGTCCCGCAGGAACTCGAACGGCGCCAGCCTCCGCTCCGCTTCAAGCTCCACCCCAATCCCCATCCGGAGCTTATCCGCCTCCTCCTCAATCCGCTCCGTATCGCCCCAATCCCCCCGCCAGTTCGGAAACGCCCGCGCCAGCGTCATCCGCTGCGCCTCCCCAATCCGCCCCTGCACGAGCATCGCCTCGAGTCCCAGCGCCCGCAATTGCCGGCCCAACTCCGGCATCCCCCCGGTCTCGTCGCTCACCGTCGCCAGCAAAAAGTACCGCTCGGGCCGCAGCGGCTCCATCGCCAGCGCCTGCCAGCCCAAATCCACCGCCCGCTCCCCATCCTCGGCCTCTAAAGCCGTCCGCATCGCGGCCAGCGTCCGGTCCGCCTCCGCCGTCAATGCATCATTCCAAAGCAGCATTGGCCCATTCTACCGGGCCAATGCCACTCAGGAAACTCCCCTTACCCCTTCTTCAACATCGGACGCAGCGCCAGGTTGATCACCACCATCAGCGCGCTCACCGCCGGCAGCACCAGCAGCGCTGTCCCCAGCTTCGCCGGATCATCCGCGCCCAACGCGCCAATAATCCGCGAACTCACCGCCAGCCCCACCCAGCCGAACGTGATCACAATCCCCATCGCCGTCGCCGTGCCCTTGGGGAACGCATCGCCCACCATGCCCAGCGTCGTCGGGAACACCGGAGCCATCGCAATGCCCGCCGCAAACACCGCAATCCAGGCAATCGTCGGGTCCGACGTGTTCAGCATCAGGTAAGTCGTCACCAGCATCAGCGCCGCACTCGCCAGCGTCACCGTCGGCGCCGAAATCTTGATCAGAATCCGCGAAACCACCACGCGGCCCACCAGAATCCCGAACGCAAACCCGCTGCCGACAATGTTCTGCGCCTGATTTTCACTCATCCCACGCGAAATCAAATACTTCGCCAGCCAGTTCCACACCCCGATCTCCGCCGCCACGTACAAAAACAGAAACGCCGCCAGCAGCCACAACGCCGGACGGCCCAACATCGCCCCCGCCCCTTCAAACATCGGCGCCCCCGCGCCCTTCGCCGCCGGCATCGGCGTCGTCAAATGCACCACAAACGTCACCGCCGCCAACCCCGCCGCCAGCCAGCACAACATCTGCGCGTCGTTGTTCACCACGTTGGCCGCAATCAAAGGCGTCGCCATCCCCCCCAAACCAAAAAACAGGTTCAGAAAGTTCAGCGTCGCGCTCCGCCGCTCCTCGTTCACATCCCCCGCCAGCGCATTCGCCGCCGTCACCAGAATGCCGCCGCCCAAGCCCAGCACAAACACCCACGCCGCCCGCTCGTTGTAGCTCGACGTCCCCGGCAGCATAAACAACGAAACCGCAATCAGCCCCAACGCCGCCACCAGCGCAATCTTCTTGCCCTGCTTGTCAATAATCGGACCCGCCGACAGCGAAGCAATGATCATACCGATCGCCTGCGCCAGCGCGATATTCCCGCTCTCCTCCGGCGTCAGGTTAAACGACGCCAGCAATACTCCCAACATCGCCGCAATCACGCCATAAACAAAAATGGCGAGGATCGCGGCAAACACGATCCGTCCCGAATTATTCTGTGCCAAGTTGATTTCCTCTTATGCGAACCGGTGCTTCTGCGTCTTCGTATCCCACAGCACCTTCTTCCCGCTGCGGAACGACAACGTGGCCAGATGCCCCGAAATCGCCGCCTGCTGCCCCACTTCCACCGGAGCAATCACCTTCCCGTTCGTCTTGATCGCGTTGATCAGATCCGCCACGTGCGACTGCACCGCCTTCAAATCGTTCTGCGGCTTGTCCTCAGTGAACTCCTGCCGCGCCGCCACGTGCGCCGGCGGCTTGCCGCGGAACTTCTCGGTCGAAAACCGCAGCTGCTGCCGGTTCAGCACCTCAATCGTGCCTTCGTTCCCCATGAACTGCTCGCCGTACCCATACTGCTCGTTGCCGAAATAGCACGAGTAGTTGATGTGGAACTTGTCCGGATACTCGTAAATCGCGCTCAACGTATCCGGCACCTCCCGGTCATCGTTCCCGTCCACCCACCGGTAAATCCCGCCCGACGCCACGCACGACAGCGGCTCCGTCTTCCCGCACACAAAGTTCGTAATGTCGGTCTGGTGCACCAGCAGGTCCGTTGAAATCCCGCCCGAATAGTCCCAGTAAAGCCGCCATTGGTAATACCGCTGTTTATCAAACGGCCGGTTCTTCGCCGTGCCCAAAAACTTTTTCCAGTCCGTGTTTTTCTCGTCCGCCTCGCCCGGAATCGCGTACCGCCACGCCGGATTATCCGGCAGCGAATTCCGGTACCAGAACGCGCGCACGTAATGAATCTCCCCGATCATCCCCTTCGCCACCATCTCCTTCGCCTTGATGTAGAGCGAATTCGACCGGTTCTGCGTCCCCACCTGCACAATCTTGCCGGCCTTCTTGGCCTCCCGCACGATCTCGGCGCCCTCTTCAATCGTGTGCGCCAGCGGCTTTTCAACGTAAATGTGCTTGCCCGCCCGCAGCGCGGCAATCGTCATCTCATGGTGCAGGTGCTCCGGCGTCGTGATGAAAACCACGTCAATCGACTTGTCCGCCAGCAGCTCCTTGTAGTCGACGTAGGTCTTCGGCGTGTTGCCGCCCTTCGTCTGCACCTGGTCCTTGCCCTTGTTCTTATTCCCTTCAAACGTGTCGCAGACCGCGGACACCACCACCTGCTCCGGCACCGCCGTGTACATCTGCGCCATCACGTACATCCCGCGGCTGCCCGTGCCAATCCATCCCACGTTCAACTTTTCATTGGCGCCTAACGCCGGCAACACCGCCGGACCAGCGGCTAATGCGCCCAGCAGCGCGCGTCGAGAAAGCTCTTTTTCCATATCTGCTCCTTACGAATCCACCAGAATATCACTAGCGCGAATGCGCCACGCCGCGAAACACCGCATTCAGAAACAACACGTTCAATCCGTCCATGTAGCCCCGGAAGTTCGGATCCTGCGTGAAGCCGATCACGTGCCCCCGCCCCTCCCGCTGCACCATCACAAGCGGCTTGTACGCAAACTGCTTCCGGCTCTCGTCCCACAGGTACCCGCTCGCCAGCAGCTGGTCTGCCCCCGCGAAGTACGCCACGTTCGTCCCCGCGTTCATCTTCAGCGGGCTAAACACCGTCCGCCCCTGCAGCAGCGCCGTCACCGTCGGCTGCACCCCCGCCGTCAACCAGTGGTCCGGGTCCGTCTTCGCCACCGCCAGAATCCCCTGCACCACGTCCAGCTGATCCTTCTCCGGCGCAATCGCCTGCAGAAACTCCGCCTCGCTCCCCAACACCTTCCCCGGCACCTGCCCGCTCGCGTCCGGCTTCACCGCCTCCACCTTCTTCTCCACCGCCAACTGCTCCCGCGCCGTTGCCAGTAACCCCACCTTCGCATCCGCCAGAAACTCCACCCCCGCCTCAATCCCAATCACCGTCCCCCCACTCCCTACCCACTCCTTCAGCCGCCGGATCGTCCCGGCCCCCAGCGCCGCGCCGTAATCCCCCATCGCGTCCGGCAAAATCAACACATCAAACTTGCTCAGGTCCGCTGTCGCCAGCGACGTCATCCGCACCGCCGTCACCGGATACCCGTACTGCCGCTCCAGCATCCACTTCACCGCCCCCGCCGCGTTCGCCGCCACCGGCCGGTCCCACGCCAACGCAATCGCCGGCTTCTTCATCACGAAAGTCGCCCGGCTCCCCAGATTCACCCCGCTCTCAACCCATCCCGTATCCGACGCCACCACCTCGGCATACCCCTGCGCCTTCACCACCAGCTCGTGCACATTCGCCGGATTTTCCGCCACCTTCACCGCCAGCGTCCCCCGCTCATACCTCCGCCCGCCCTGCACAAACGCCTTGTCCACCGTATGAATCTTCAAGCCCGCCCGCAGCGCCGCCGTCAGAAACTGCCCCGCCGCCTGCGTGCCCCACGGCACGAAGTACACCACCTGCGCCTTCGCTGGCGCCGCCGGCTTCGGCCGCACCCCCGTAAACGGCGTCGCGCCGCCCGGCAAACTCGTCACCGGAATCGACTCCACCCCGTAGTGCAGCGGCAAACTCCACGCCGTCACGTCGTAAATCTCATCCCCCAGCTTCTTCTTCCGCCGCCGCTCCTGCTCCTTGACGAAATCAACTTCCATCTCCACTTTCTGGTCGAGCAACGTCCGAATCAGCCGCTTGGCCGGCTGCGCCAAACTCACGAGATAACTCCCGTCCGGCGCCCCGGCCGCCCCCGCCGCCAGCCGGCCCACCTCCACCCCCTGCGTCACCAACACCTCCGCCAGCTTATCCGCGGCGCTCCCGTCCCCCTTCCGCGACAAAATGTATCCCTTCACCGGCTCGCTCTTGCCCTCCTCCACCGCGCTCTTCCGGTACTTCCAGAAGTTCTCCAACAGCTGCGCCCGGTACATCGCCGCCGCCTCGCACGTCGCCACCGAGGTCACAAAATGCCGCTTCACGCTCTCCCGGAACGAATACGCCGAACCGTCCAAACGGTTGTACAGCATCCCCCGCACCGCCGCGTTCTCATAGGTCATCGCAATCGTGCCATGAAACGCCGGCCACGCCGCCCCGTAACCCGGATAAAACGCGTCATACACCTCCCGCGTAAAGTAGCTATAGCCAAACTGGTCAAAATACTTTGCGTTATTCTTCCCGAACCACTCAAGCGAACCCTTCTGCTCCTTGGTTAAATGCGGGTTGAACGGCACCGCCTCCGGCGCAAAATAGTAAGTTGATTCACTCCCCATCTCGTGCAGATCCGCCGCCACCTGCGGATACCACTCGAGCAGCATCTTCACCCGCCCCACCGTCTCCGGCTGCGTCAACGCGAACCAGTCCCGGTTCATATCGAAAAGGTAGTGGTTGCTCCGCCCCCCCGGCCACGGCTCGTTCCGCTCTGCCGCCACCGCGCTCCCGTCCGCCTCAATCCCGTAGGCCTGCTCAAAGTTATTGACAAACCGCGTCCGCCCATCCGGATTCTGTAGCGGATCAATCAAAATCACCGTATTGGCAAGCACGTCCGCCACCATCTTCTGGTTCCGCGCCGCCAGCAGGTGATACGCCGTCATCATCGCCGCATCCGACCCGGACAGCTCATTGCCATGCACCGTATACCCCAGCCAAACCACCGCCGGCATCCCGGCGATAATCCGCTTGGCCTCGGCCTCGGGCGTCTTCCGCGGATCCGCCAGCTTCTGGATATCCCCCCGAATCGCCGCCATCCGCCGCTGATTGGCCTCGCTCGCAATCACGGCATAAAACAGCTTACGCCCCTCCCAGCTCCGGGCGTACTCATACACCTTCATCCGCCCCCCCGACGCCGCCGCCAGAGCCTCGAAATACCGCACAATGTCCCCATGCGAAGCTAACTTGTCCCCGGCGCCGTACCCCAAAACCTTCTCAAACGTCGGCACCGCCGGGTCATATACCGTCCCCGGCCAGAACTCAAAACGCCCCTGCGCCCACAGCGCCGTCGCTGCCATCAAAGAAACCAGTAGCTTACGCATAACCCACAGGATACGATTATTCCCATATGCGTCTCGTTCTACTCTTTGTCCTGCCCCTGCTCGTCTTCGCCGCCCCCCGCAAGCAAACCGGCCTCGACCGCTACGTTAACGCCCCCGACCCCTCCTTCTCCTGGAAACTCGCCACCACCATCCCCGGCAAAAGCACCACCGCCTACATCCTCGACATGACCTCCCAAACCTGGAAACCCCAGGACATGAACCGCGGCGAGTGGAAACACTGGGTCTCCATCGTCAAACCCGCCAAAGTCACCTCTAACATCGCCTTCCTTATGATCACCGGCGGCGCCAACGACGGCCGCCCCCGCAACTCCGTCGACGCCATGATGACCGCCATCGCCCAGTACACCGGCGCCATCGTCGCCGAACTCCGCATGGTCCCCAACCAGCCCCTCATCTTCAACGACGACCCCACCAAACGCCCCCGCACCGAAGACTCCTTCATCGCCTACACCTGGAACAACTACCTCAAAACCGGCGACGAAACCTGGCCCGCCCGCATGCCCATGACCAAAGCCGCTGTCCGCGCCATGGACACCGTCACCGCATTCCTCAAAGAACAAAACACCCCGATCGACAAATTCGTCGTCGCCGGCGCCTCCAAACGCGGCTGGACCACCTGGACCACCGCCGCGGTCGACCCCCGCGTTGTCGCCTTCATGCCCCTGGTCATCGACCTGCTCAACATCGTCCCCAACTTCGTCCACCACTACCGCGCCTACGGCTTCTGGGCCCCCTCCGTCGGCGACTACTTCGAGCAAGGCTTGATGGACAAAATGAACGACCCCCGCTACAAGTCCCTCATGAAGCTCGTCGAACCCTACCACTACCGCGACCGCCACACCCAACCCAAATTCCTCGTCCACGGCGCTGGCGACCAGTTCTTCCTCCCCGACTCCTGGAAGTTCTACTGGAAAGACCTCAAAGGCGAAAAACACCTCCGCTACGTCCCCAACACCGACCACAGCCTCCGCAACTCCGACGCCCCGGACTCCATCACCGCCTTCTACAACGCCGTGATCAAAAACGAACCCCGCCCCGAGTACTCCTGGAAGGTGAAGAAGGACCTCACCATCGAACTCCAGTCCAAAACCAAGCCCTCCTCCGTCAAGCTCTGGCAGGCCACCAACCCCGACGCCCGCGACTTCCGCCTCGAAACCCTCGGCCCCAAGTACACGAGCACCGACGTCCTGCCCGGCAAAAACGGCGTCTACTCCGCCAAACCCGCCGCCCCCGCCAAGGGCTACACCGCCTACTTCCTCGAAATGACCTACCCCAGCTCCGGCAGCAAACCCTTCAAGTTCTCGACCGGCGTCGTCGTCACCCCCGACACCTACCCCTTCGGCCCCCCCGTCCCCGGCCAAACCAAGGTCGGCGCCGTCCCCCCGCGCCGCCGCTAACCATCAGCCACCAATGGTAAACCCCCGGCGCTACCCCCGCGGCGGGAGCGCTTTCCGATTTTGTTCCCCTACAAGGGAGGCATATGCGAGAGCAACGCAGCGGCTCCCCGTCCCCGCTGAATCGAAAAATTCCACACTCACAACAAAATGCATAGTGCGCTCCCAAACGCCGTCTAGACTAGGGGGGCAATGTCCGGGTACCCAGCGCCAACGAGTGGAATCTATATTCATGACGCCTCCCAATGCCTCCGCATTCAAGTCTGCGGCCCGCTGGGCGATGACTCGGTGCGGGAACTGCTCCAGATTTGGGAGACCGCCCGCTCGATTGGCCCCAAACTCCATCTCCTCGACTTGAGGGCCGCCGGCCCGGTCTCGACCAACGGCAGGCAGGCCATCCAGATTCTGCGAGCCGCCGGCGTCAGCCTTCTCTGGCCCGATCAGGAAGGACGGTTCGAACACACAAACCCATTCCTGGCCGCGTTGCAAGCCCTATTCGCCGGAAATCTTCGTTACCTTTAATTTTATGGATGAAAGTTCAGCATACGAAGGCACACACCTGCTCACGGAATTCCTGGGGTTCTCCGCGGGACTGTCCGTCTCCGTCATCCTGCTCCAGTTAATCCGCGGTTCCTGGCGATTAGAAGAGCGGAGGCGCCCCAGCCTCCTGCTTGCCGCCGCGCTGTTGGTTTGGAATTGCGGGGGCGTTGCCACCACGATGCTCAGGATGTCTGGCTACCATCTCCATTCGAAGGAGGTAGATCTCGCTTGCAGCATCGGTTTTGGCGGGTTATTGATCTTCTCTCCCGCCATGCTGTCCATCTGGCGCCTCTCTCATCGCTCCGAACAATTGAAGCGCGCTTACAATGTGCTCATCTTTCTCGCCGCAGCGGCTGGCCTTTTCATTGGCAGTCAGTTCGGGGCGAGAGTACTCACGGGTGAAGCATACTTGTCGCGCTTTGAGATGCGCTATTTTTCGTTTACCAGTTTTTACGTATTTCTGTTGATCTCTGTCGTGATTCGCCTACTCGAATCGAGATCCTCCATGGTAAATTTCTGCATCGGGCTTTCGCTGAGCGCCTTCGTAGCTGCGTTGTGTTCCGACCTGATTCTCTCTTTATCGGGTATGGGAGCAAAAATCAGTTCACCACTCCATTTCATCCGGGAACACGCTATTCTGCTCCCCGCGCTAGCTTCTTTCCTGCTCCTGGCGCGCTTCCGGATGAGCGATGTCATGGTCATTCGCAGCCTTCGCATCCTTGCCGCAATCTTGCTCGGCGTCTTGACGTGGCTGTTCGTGGTCGATCCCCTCCCTGCCTGGACAGCTTCCATCCCGGGATTCCCCCAATCCATCGCTGCCGCTGTCACGGTCACCTTTTTCGCCGGATTGATCCTGAACTTTCGCGCTCTGGAGACCGCCATCGAGGCAGGCGTGCGACGCTGGCTCTTTCATCAACCCGATTTCAGCGCCGAACTCAGCCGCTTTGCGCGCGCCATCGCATCCACCACCGAAGAACCCGTCTTGTTCCGGCAAGTGGAGCAATGCGTCACGCAAATCTTTGATCACACCACCGCACAAGTCGTACCCACCACCGCCGCGGCGGCGAAAGCAATCGAAAACGACGTCCTGCGCTTGGACCTGATTGAACCCGCCAGCCTCCCCCCAGACTTCGTTGCCCCCGCTGGCCTCAAACCAGAGGTCTACGTGGCCCTTCGCGCCAACGGCCGTGTCGACCATCTTCTCGCCATCGCGGTCGACCTCCAAGGCCGCAGCTTTCTCCACAACGAACTCGCCTTCTTTCGCAGCCTCGCCGCCCTCGCCAGCTCCCGCCGCGATGCCCTGGCCGCCGAGTCCGCCCGCCTCGAAACCCAGCGTCGAGAGATGAACCTGCGCCAGCAGGCCACCGCCGCCGAACTGCAAGCCCTGCGGGCGCAAGTCAATCCCCACTTTCTATTTAACGCTCTGAACACCATCGCGGACCTGGTCATTGTCGATCCCCGCAAGGCCGAACACGCCATTGAAATGCTCGCCGAAACATTTCGCTACGTCTTAATGAACCATCACCGGCACATGGTCTCTGTCTCCGAGGAACTGGACTTTATCCGCCAGTATCTGGCCATCGAACAGGTCCGCTTTGGCGCACGCCTGACCGTCCGGATGCACGTCGACCCCACCGTGCGGCTACGCAGCATCCCGGCCCTCATCCTCCAACCCCTTGTCGAAAACGCCATTAAACATGGCTTGGCCCCCAAAGTCGGACCCGGGCTCCTGACCATCGAGGTAGGCGAATCAAATGGCTGCCTGCGCCTGTCGGTCGAAGATAACGGCGATGGCCCCCTCCTCCCCAGAAAGCCGGTCAAATCCACCGGCACCGGTCTCCGCAACACCTCCGAGCGCCTGCACACCCTATACCAGGAAGATGCGCGCCTCACCATGGAAACCGCCCAGTCCCGCGGCTGCCGCGTCACGATCCTGATTCCGCAGCGGGGACACCAGGAGGCGGCATGATCCGCGCCGTGATCGCCGACGACGAAGCCTCTGCGAGGTCTCGCCTCCGGCGCCAACTGAGCTCTTGCGCCGATCTGGAGATCGTCGGCGAGGCCGAAGACGGGCTTTCCGCCGTCGATCAAGTCGTCTCGCTCCAACCCGCCCTCCTCTTTCTCGACGTCCAAATGCCCGGCTTGAACGGCTTTGAAGTCCTCCGCGCGCTGCCGCCGGAAGCCCCGCGGCCCCTCGTCATTTTCATCACCGGCTTTGACCAACACGCTCTCGCCGCATTCGAAGCCGACGCCGCCGCCTATCTGCTCAAGCCCGTTCTCGAAGAGCGCCTGCTCCGCACCATCGACCGCATTCGCCCTCTCCTGGACAATCCGGCCGGCCACGCCCAGGAGATTGAACGCGTCGAGCGCTTGGCCCACACCCAGGTCTCGCCGCTGCGCCACATCGTCGCCAAGCTCCGCAACCGCTTTGTCTTGCTCGCCCCCGCCAACGTCTCGTTCTTCGCTATTAGCGACGGCCTCGTCTGGGCCTTCACCCCAACAGCGAAATGCCTCGTGAACTACCAGCTCGCCGACCTGGAAGCAGGGCTGCCCCCCGATCAGTTTTTTCGCGCATCCCGCGCCGCCCTCATCAACATAGGCCGCATTGCCGAAGTGAAGCCCTTCGGCAAAAGTACCTTCGTACTGACCATGGATGACGCCGCCCACACCGAAGTCTTAGTCGGCGAGCGCCGCGCCAAGCTCCTGCGCCAGCTGCTTCCGGGACTCTAAGTCCGCGCTCAGAAGCAGCTTTCCACGCTCAGACGGTTTGCCTGGGATTCGACCCCAATCCATGGAATCTTATCCTTGTGCCTAAATCACTTCCATTCCGCCAACTCTGTCTCTGTCTGCTTGCCCTCAGTATCCCGGCTGCGCCGCAAGACACCGCGGGAGTAGGGGGCCTAAACGGAAACGTCGCCCGCGCCGTCTCCCCGTCCGCAGTGGGTGCTCCCCTTTCCGGTTCCGCCCAGCCCTTGGCCGGCGTGCGGGTCTGCCTCGTCGAATTGTCCAAATGCACCACCTCCGACGCCTCCGGCAACTTTCGCCTCACCGAAATCCGGTCCGGCGTCTATTCGCTCGAAGTACAGCCCGCCGGTGAACCCCCGCTGCGCCAGACCGGCCTTGAGATTCGCGCCGGCCTCGACGCCCGCGTCGAAGTCCTGATGCCCCAGCCGGATAGCTCCCGCCAGGAGGTCACCGTGTCCGATTCCATCTTCGTCGCCCCCGAAGAAGTGAAGGGCTCCAGCTTCCTCGTGCAACCCCGCGAAGTCCTCAAGTCGGCGGGCGCCCTCCAGGACGTTTCCCGCTATGTCCAAACCCTCCCGGGCGTCGCCATCGGCTCGGACGACTTCCGCAATGACCTGATCGTCCGCGGGGGAAGCCCGCTTGAAAATCTCTTCGTCATCGACAACATCGACATCCCCAATATCAATAACTTCGCCAACTTCGGCACCGCCGGCGGACCCGTCTCGATGCTCGACGCCAATCTCATTCGGGACGTCAACTTCCTCACAGGCGCCTTCCCCGCACCCTACTCGAATCGCCTTTCGAGCGTCCTGCAGGTCGCCCAGCGGGAGGGCGATCGCGAAAAGTTCTCCGGACGCGCCGATGTCGCCTTCGCGGGCGCCGGCGCCATCCTCGAAGGTCCCCTCGCTAACGGAAAAGGCTCCTGGATCGTCTCCGCCCGCCGCAGCTTCCTCGATGCCTTCACCGACGATATCGGCTTCGGCGGCGTCCCTGTCAACTACAACCTCAACGCCAAACTCGTCTACGATCTCTCCGCCCGGGACCGCATCTGGTTTGTCAACATCACCGGCTATGACTACATCAACATCAGGCCGCAAGCCGAAGAACCCGACGACACGCTCACCATCCGGGCAGGCGGATGGCGCTCCGCCGCCGGCCTCAACTGGCAGCGCCTCTTCGGCTCCCGCGGCGTCGGACTCCTCGGACTCACCCATTCGGAGGCCACTGTCCGGGAGACCCAGAACGATCTCCGCCTCAACAACCGGACCAGCTTTACCGACCGCACCCGGGAGGGCGAAACCACCATCAAGTATGACCTGAGTGCCTACCTTCCGCTGCTCAACAAAGTACAGGCCGGCGGCAACCTCAAGTTCTTCCGCGTGGATTTGAATGTCACCCAGCCCTTTGGCATCGAAAGCGAGTTTTCCGAGCGCGAACGGATCTTGCCCTTCAATACCCGCAATCGCTTCAACGTCACCCAACCCGGGGCTTACGTGCAAACGACCCAGAACCTGGGCAAACGCCTCAGCCTCACCTGGGGCGGCCGCTACGATAACTACCGTTATCTCAGCGCGGCCCGCTGGAGCCCCCGAGCCGGCCTCAGCTACCGCATCACCGACAAACTCTCCTGGCGAGCCGCCTGGGGCACCTACTACCAACAACCGGTCTTTTTCATCTCCGGCGCCTTCCCGCAAAACCGCCAACTGCTCCCCATGCGGGCCGACCATCTCCTCATGGGCTTCACCTGGATCGTGAACAATACCACCCGGGTTACGCTTGAAGGCTATTTGAAGCGATACAAAGACTACCCGGTCACCTCTCTGTTCCCCCAATTCAGTCTCGCCAACGCCGGAGACAGCTTCGGCCAGGATGAGCTGTTGCTTCCCTACGTAAGTGCCGGGCGGGGCCGCGTTCGCGGTGTCGAACTGTTCGTCGAAAAGAAGTTCTCCCGGAAATGGTCCGGTCAAACTAACGTGTCCTGGTCAAGAACCCGGCACGCCGGCTTCGATGGCGCTCTCCGGCCAGGCTCCTTCGACTATCCCATCGTCTTCAATGGCGTCCTCGGCTACGCCATCAACCGCAAGTGGGACTTCAGCGTACGGGGCGTGTATCTGACCGGTCGTCCCTTCACGCCCTTCAATACGGTCCTTTCCGCCGCGCAACGCCGGGGCGTGCTGGACCTGTCCCGCTACAATGGCGTCCGCGCTCCCGACTACTTCCGGCTCGATGTCCGGGTGGACCGCACCTTCACCTTCCGCGATAAGCCCGTCGTCCTGTTCGGCGGCCTACAAAACGCCACCAATCGCCAGAACTTCGCCTTCCCGGGCTGGAGCCGCACCACCAACCAACAGACCGCGGAAACCCAGCTAGGCCTCTTCCCCATCGTCGGGCTCAACTGGAAGTTCTAAAGGCCCGCTCCCGGCAGGCTCGGACCAGCGGACGCAAATCCGCGGTCCCGGCCCGCCCGGCGCATCAGGGTGCTCCTGCCTCCAACCACAAAGGCCGGAACCGCACTCCTCACGGTACTTTCCTAGCCTGACTTTCGCAGTTAGGGCAGCCAAAACCAGGGTAGTCGGAAACCACACATCGATCATCTGAATCTTGCCCAGCTTTTCCAATACCGCCTTCGGCGTCAGTCCCGGGGCATACGCCGCCTATCGGTTCTTCAGCGGGACCAGCAAACAGTACCCCAGAAACGCCACCAGGATGTGCGCCTCAACCCGGCTCTGCAACTGATGAAAAATCGGCCGGATCCCCAGCTCGCCCTGCAGGCTCTTGAACGCCGCCTCAATCTGCGTCAACTGAATGTAGCGTTCCCACAACACCGCAGGATCCTCCCCCACCATATGCGAACGCAGCAGATAATGCCCATCCACCAACTCCGTCCGCCAGAGATTATAGGGGACCCGCTCCCCAGCCCAAGCTCGCCGGGAGTACGTTCAGGCGATTGCAGCTTGAACAAGCGTGTGTCCAAACAAGCGGGTGCGGTACAGTCCAAAGCCCCCGCGCTCCCCTGCCGGAAACCGCTGAGATGGAGAGCGGCAAACGGTAACGGCGCCGCCAAGCCGGGGAGCATCTACCCAAACCCAAACCAGGTCAACCACGATATTTCACGCTCCCCACCCCCCTACTCCTGCACTGGCAAATCCGCCGCCGCGCTCCGCCAACTTCGGCGCCAGGCCCGCCCGCAAATTCAAAGCGCGAACACCTACTCCCGCCACGGCAGCGCCCCCGAATACAACTCTGGCCCCTCCCACCCCAGTAACTCCCCCACCTCCGGGCAACTCACCCCGTACCCATGCTGCCGCCGGTACGGATTCCGCGCCTCCCGCTTCGCGCGGTACTCCGCCCCCGCCGAATACGGATCCTCCCGGTAACCCGCCGTCGTCCGCGCCTCCGACGCCAGCGCCTGCCCCAACTCCGGCGGATCATTCGGCCCCACATAGCCCCACCGCTGCTCCGGCCAGCCAATCGCCTCCCGGTGCATCCCGAATCGCTCCCGCTTAAACTCCCAGCTCACCATCACCACCCGCCCTGGCCACGCCCCCGTATACTCCCGCGTCCGGCAAATCCCGAACAATAGGTTCTCAAACGAATCCCGCGAAAACTCCTCCGTCACCGCCCGCCCGGCCACCTGCCCGTGTCCCCACCATCCGTGATGCTCCGCTATCCAGTAATACCCCGCCCCCTCGCTCCGCGGTCCCGCCCCCGCCCGCGAGTACCCCCCGGCAAACACCAACAAACTCTCCGGATCCCCCGCCGCCAGTTCTATCCCCGTCCGGATGTGTTCCAGGTACTTGCCCACCTCCCCGCGCTGAAAATCGAGCAAAATCCAGCTTTCTTCCCGCTCCGCCGCCTCCGGCCGCTTGCAGATCGCGTGCCCAGCTACAATAATCGTAGTCATCCCCTTTCAGCATAAGTCCCCATGCTCAAACTAGGCGCCATCAGTTTCGCTGGTAAATGCCCGAAGCACCCCCGCTTCGATCCTGAGGAAGAAGGTGCCGGCGCCATCCGCGGCGGCTGCCCCCGCTGTCAGACCCTCTTTGAGATCTACCAGGCCCACGCCCACCTCACCTCCCTCATCCGCCAGGCCAAAAACGAGGCCCGGATCCACACCCGCGCCGCCGTTCCCACCGTCGACCACCGCCAGACCGCGCTATTCTAAGCCCGCATGGGCATCATCCTCCTCCTCGCCGCCGTCTTCTCCCTCAACGTCCCCCCCGGCCAACCCGTCGCCCTCGAAACACCCCTCGACTCCCCCGCCACCCAAGTGCTCCATAGCGGCCGCCCCCTCCCCGCCAAAATCGACTTCCGCGGCGCCCAATCCCGCCTCTTCTTCCTCTCCCAGGGCCCCGGCAACTACACCGTCCAACCCGGCCCCCCCACCCCCGAACCCGCCCTCATCGGCGCCGGCGACCGCCTCACCTACGGCCGCCCCCACGTCCGCGCCCGCCTCGGCGTCGGCCTCTACGCCCACCCCGGAGCCCTCGACATGGACGCCGACGGCGACCTCGACCTCATCCTCACCTGCCCCGACCGCCCCTTCAACGGCATCTTCCTCGCCACCAACCTCGGCTCCAACGCCCAACCCCTTTTCGCCCGCCCCCTCTGGCTCGGCCCCGCCGTCAAAGACCCCGTCGTCGCCGACGCCAACGGCGACGGCCAACTCGACCTCGTCTACTCCGGCGGCTACTTCTCCCACCTGGCCAAAAACCGCCTCTCCCAACCCGTCCCCCTCTCCCTCCCCCGCACCTACCACGTCGGACGCGACGACCTCTGGTACCCCATCGACTGGGACCGCGACGGCAAAATCGACATCCTCAACGGCGTCTCCGACTGGCGCGACTACGGCTGGGACGACGCCTTCAACGAAAAAGGCCAATGGACCCGCGGCCCCCTCCACGGCTACGTCTACTTCTGGCGCAACGAAGGTACCAACCAATCCCCCCGCTTCCTCACCCCCGTCCAACTCCCCATCGACCAATACGGCACCCCCGCCCCCAACCCCATCGACTGGGACAACGACGGCCAACTCGACCTCGTCCTCGCCAACTTCCTCGACCAGGTCTTCCTCCTCAAACACGGCGAATCGAAGCCCGTCCCCTTCCCCTTCCAAATGGAGCTGCAGATGATCCAGCCCCGCGCCCTCCGCTGGTTCCCCTCCGGCCCCCCCTCGCTGCTCATCGGCGAGGAAGGCGGCTATGTCGCCCTCGCCCACAACGGCCAAAACCCCCAATATCTCGAACAAATCGACCCCTTTCTCAAGTCCGGCTCCCTCGCCCGCCCCGTCGCCGCCGACTGGAACCAGGACGGCAAACTCGACCTGTTGATCGGAAACTCCGCCGGCGAAATCCAGTACTTCGAAAACACCGGAACCCCAAAGGAACCCGCCTTCACCGCCCGCGGCAATCTCATCCCCCCGCGCCGCGCCGGGCCCAACGGCTCCATCCAGGGCCCCGCCGAGGCCAAATGGGGCTACGCCAACCCCTCCGTCGCCGACTGGGACCTCGACGGCCTCCCCGATCTCCTCGTCAACGACATCTGGGGCGACGTCGTCTGGTACCGCAACCTCGGCCAGGGCAAACTCGCCCCCCGCCAGTCTGTCGAAGTCGACTGGCCCGCCACCCCGCCCAAACCCTCCTGGGTCTGGTGGCAGCCCCAGCCCAAACAGCTCGTCACGCAGTGGCGCACCACCCCCAAAGTCGTCGACTGGAACCGCGACGGCCTCCCCGACCTCGTCATGCTCGACCACCGCGGCTACCTCTGCCTCTACCCCCGGCAAAAGCGGAACGGCAAACTAACCCTTGAGCCCCCCCAGCGCATCTTCGTCGAACCCAACGGCCGCTTCCTCCAACTCGCCCGCAACAACTACGGCGCCTCCGGCCGCCGCAAAGTCGAACTCGCCGACTGGGACTCCGACGGCGACCTCGACCTGATCACCGACTCCGACGACGGCCCCATCTGGTATGAAAACGAAGGCTCCCAAGCCAAACCCGTCATGCGCCTTCGCGGCCTGCTCATCAAGGCCAAACTCAACGGCCACAACCCCACCCCCAACGCCGCCGACTGGAACGGCGACGGACTTCTCGATATCCTGGTTGGCGCCGAAGACGGCCATCTCTACTACTTCGACCGCCGCTACATCAATTCACGCTAACCCGGAGCAAGCCATGGCCAAGTACGAAATCACGAAATCCATCGACGTCGACGAGCTCAATAAACGCAGCGGCCTGCCGACCGGCAAGAAGCGTACCCTCGCCTTTGGCGCCATCATCTCCGACCGCGTCGAAGACCGCGACATGGATCGCTTCACCTATCTCGGCGAACTCTACCGCACCAAGACCGCCGACCTCAACGACGCCTGCCGCCTCATCGGCGAAGAGCCGCCCCCGGTCCCCACCCCCACCATCGTCCCTGCCCCCGCCCCCAAGCCTCCTGCCCCTGTCAAGCCGACGGCCCTGCTCCAGTGGGAGCCGCTGTCCTCCTCAATCCCCGCCTCCCGCGCCAAGGTACCCGGTGGCTGGCTCATCTCCATCACCAACGGAGGCATGACCTTCTACCCCGACCCCAACCACGCCTGGGACGGCGCCTCGCTCTGACCGCCCCTGCTACTCCTGCACCGGCAAATCCGCCGCCGTGCTCCCCCCCAACCCCGCATACAACTCCTTCACCTTCACCACCTTATTCCCCTCAAACGTCACAAACGTCAGCTTCCCCGGCGCCCGCCCGTACATCCAGTCTTCCAAATCCGTACCGTCCACCGTCTGCCGCTCCTTCCGCAGCGGCCGCCCCACCGCCGCCAGCACCTGCTCCCGATCCATCCCCTCAATCACCCGCTTATCCTGTATCGCCTTCCGGATCGGCGCCGGAATGTTCTCCATGTAGTTCTCGGTCACTGTCCGCTTATCAAAATCCATCACCGGCGCCAGAATCCGCTTCACATCCGCTACCTCCAGCGTCGTGACCTTTGCCGCGAACACCACCGCGATGTTACTCCCCGCCGACGCCCGGGCATCACTCCGGCCAATCGGCGTCGTCGAATTTCCCACCCCCACCTGCACCCGGTCCCGCCACGTCCGCCCGCTCTTCAGCCCGTTGTTCAGCTCAAGCTCCACGCGGTCGTCCTTAATCTCCACCTTCGTCACCGTCACGAGCTCCCCCACCCGCGCCGCCGGACCAAACTCCTTCCCCGCCGCCTCCCAAACCTCTTTATCCCACCCCCCTTTCTCATCCACCGCCAACGGCTTCTTCGAGCGCGGAATTAGCACCTTCGCCTTCGCCGACTCCGCCATCAACCCGCGAATCAGCATCAGCCGCTCCTCTTCCGTCAGCTTCTGCTTCTCGGCCGCCGCCGGCAGACAAACTACCAAAGCCCAAGCCAATCGCCGCATCTACTCCTCCTCCGGCATCAGCGGTAACTGCTGCCGCTCGAACGAGAGCCGGTACAGCAGATAACCGATCCCCAGACACGCCAGCGTGCACGGTACCCCGCCCTCCGGCCCGTATCCACCGCCACTCCAGAGCTCATCGGCATTCCAACGCACCGTATAACCCGTCAACCCCATTGTAAAGCCGCTCAGGTTCACCCCGAACAGCGGAGTTGTAACATTCCACCCGAAGTGCAGCCCCACCGGCAGCCACAAGTCCCCGCTCCGCCGCAGCGCCAGCCCCAGCAGCACGCCCCACACAAAGGTATTGAACAGCCCCAACGGCGTCGCGCTATGGTTGCCCGCATGCATCGCCGCAAACAGTGTCGCCAGTGGCAGTAGCACCTGGAAAAACCCAAAGGAGCTCACCAGCACCTGAAACACATAACCCCGAAACAACAACTCCTCCCCCACCGCCCCGAATAGCAGGCAAAACGCTACCAGTCCCAGACTCGGCAGGTTCAAGGCAGCCTCCGGCGTGGCCACAAACTCCGCCTTCCCCAGTAGCAGCGGAACCCCCAACACCACCACAACCCCCCCCGCCCCCATCCCCATCCCGTATCCCAGATGCCGCAGCGCCGCCCCGTGCCACCCGAACCCGATCGTCGTTAGCCGTCCGCCCTCGTAAATCCGCAGCACCAGCGCACTCGCTACCGCCCCCGCCCCAAACACGCTCAAAGTCGCCGACACCAACGCCCCCAGCGGGCTCAGCGCAAACCCCAGCACCAGCAACCCGACAAACCCGGCCAGCCCGAACAACGCCACCCGCAGCGCCGGACCAACCCAATCCCTACCCACCGCTTCCCTTCGCCGCCACCGCCTTCACTGTCACCCCCTTTGGCGCCACCTGCACCGGCAGCACCGTCGCCCCCGCCTTCTCAATCAAGGCACCCACCCGTTCCTTCGCCTCCGGCTCCACCAGGAAAAACACACACCCGCCGCCCCCCGCCCCGCACACTTTCGCCCCCACCGCCCCCGCCTTCCTGGTAACTTTCACCAGCTCATCAATCAACGGCGTCGTAATCCCCGGCGCGTTCCGCTTCCGGAAACTCCACTCCTCCCGCAGCAGCCGCGCCACCTCCCCCCAGTCGCTCGCCCCCAGCGCCCCGCGCATCGCGTGCGCAATCCCCGAAATCTGGTCGAAATTCCGGTGCACCCCCTTGTCGCCGTCAATGTGCAGCTTGGTCACCTCCCAGTTGTTGATCCCCGAATTCCGCGGCTCGCCCGTATACGCCAACACGGTCCGCGCAATCAAATCCTCGTGGCTCACCGGGAGCGCCACCCGCCGAATGCCGTCCACCCGCAGCTCCACCGCGCTCACCCCGCCGTACATCGCCGGATAATAATCCTGGCAACCCGTCGGCACTTTAATGATCCGCGCCTCAATGTTCTGCGCCACCTGCCGGATCGCCTCAATCGCATACCCCGTCCCCAACAGCCGGTTGAACGCGCTCGCCAGCGTAATGATCAACGCCGAAGACCCGCTGATGCCCGCCCCTGCCGGTGCCTCGGAGTTCGTATCCACCTCCACCCCCATCGGCGGAGCAAAAATCCGCGCCACCTCGGCCAGCAGCGCCAACCGGTACCGTTTGGCCCCCCGCAGCGCCTCAAGCGAGGCAAACTCCTCTTCCCGCATCAGATCCCGCGACCGCAGCACAATCCGCCCGTCCTCCCGGGTCCGCAGGTCGCACGTCGTATACCGGTCCACCGCAAAATTCACCGTGCACGCATTTGCATGGTGCAGGTACAACGGCCAGATGTCGAGGGTCCCGCCCGCCAGATCCACGCGGCACGGCGCTTTTGCAACGATTTGCATTGTTTAGTCAGTGTATCGCGCCATTCTCGCCCGGAGCAGCCACAACGTCCCCACCGCCATCCCGGGCACGGCCACCATCGTCGCCATCACCATCCTCTCCGGCGTCAACCAACCCTCCAACTCCCCCGCCCGCTCCTCCCCCAACAGCCGCGGCGTCGCGATCAACAAACAGAGCAGCAACAAAAACCCGATTCGGATCCGCCCCCGCCCCGCCGCCTCCGTACTCGCTCCCAGCGCCACCCGCACCGCCACCCCCGCCGTCACTACACAGGCCAACAATCCCCACACCAGCAAACACAGCACCAAAGGCGTTGGCGGCTGCAGCGCATCCCCCGTCCGCACGGTCACCGTCAGCAGCCCCAGCAGCAGAATCAACGCCCCCACCGCCCAACCCACCAGCGCCGCCCGGCCCAAACCGAGCAGCGAGATCGGCGGCTCAAACGCCACCGCCACCGCCCGCGGCGACGTATACAAAACCCCTAACAGCGAATAAGGGATCAACAGAAACAAATCAAGAAACTCGATGCCCTTTACCCAGGGGATCCCCACGCCAAGCAGTACCAATACCGCCAGATTGGCCGCCAAAGCCCGCATCCGCATCTCTGTAGAATACAATCTCGCCTCCTCCGCCCGCCCGAAAACCCGGCCCTCGGCGCTAACTGGCTATGATAGAGGTGGGAGTTTCTTCCCGCCTTTCCTTCATGCCGAACCCCCACCCCCTCCAACAGATCCTCTCCAACCGCATCGCCATCATCGACGGCGCCATGGGTACCACCATCCGTACCTACGGCATGACCGAAGCCGATATCCGCGGCGAACGCTTCAAAAACTCCTCGAAAGACCTCCTCAACAATGGCGACCTGTTCTCCCTCACCCAGCCCGCCATGATCTGCGATATCCACCGCCGCTTCCTCGAAGCCGGCGCCGATATCATCGAAACCAACACCTTCGGCGCCACCACCATCACCCAAAGCGAGTTCTTCGTCGACGACCCCCGCGAACACGGCGGCCGCAAAGACCCCGACTTCTACCAGAAAATCATCGAAGACCCGTTTCTCCAGTCCCTCGCCTGGGAAATCAACGAACAATCCGCCCGCCAGTGCCGCACCTGGGCCGACCGCGTCGCCAACTCCACCGGCCGCCCCCGCTTCGTCGCCGGCGCCATCGGACCCCTCACCGTCTCCCTCTCCAACTCCCCCGACGCCGACGATGCCGGCTTCCGCGTCGTCACCTTCGACCAGGTCAAAACCGCCTACTGCGAACAGATCCGCGCCCTCATCGCCGGCGGCTCCGATCTCCTCCTCGTTGAAACCATCTTCGACTCCCTCAACGCCAAAGCCGCCCTCGTCGCCATCCGCGAAGTCTTCGACCAGGACGGCGTCGAACTGCCCATCATGATCTCCGCCGCCGTCGGCCGCGGCGGCGAAACCATGATCTCGGCCCAAACCATCGAAGCCTTCTGGAACGCCGTCAAACACGTCAACCCCCTCTCGGTCGGCCTCAACTGCTCCCTCGGCCCGGATCTTATGTATCCCTTCCTCGCCGAACTCGCCCAAAAGTCCAACACCGCCATCTCCTGCTACCCCAACGCCGGCCTCCCCAACCCCCTCTCCCCCACCGGCTTCGACCTCGAACCCGCCGACATGGCCCGCTTCCTCGGCCAGTTCGCCCAAAACGGCCTCGTCAACATCGCCGGCGGCTGCTGCGGCAACACCCCCGAACACATCGCCGCCATCGCCCAGGCTCTCGAAGCCCAACCCCCCCGCCGCTTCCACCCCGCCGCCCCACCCGCCGAACCCTCCGAACCCGAGCCCCTCAAACCCCTCCGCCTCTCCGGCTCCCAGCCCTTCACCCAACAGCCCGGCATCTTCCTCATGATCGGCGAACGCACCAACGTCGCCGGCTCCCCCAAATTCGCCAAACTCATCAAGGAAGGGAACTACGAAGAGGCCGTCGCCATCGCCCGCCAGCAGGTCGAAAACGGCGCCAACGTCATCGACATTTGCATGGACGAAGGCATGATCGATGGCGTCGCCGCCATGACCCGCTTCCTCCAGCTCCTGGCGAGCGAACCCGAAGTCGCCAAAGTCCCCTTCATGGTCGACTCCTCCAACTGGGCCGTCATCGAAGCTGGCCTCAAGTGCCTCCAGGGCAAAGGCATCGTCAATTCCATCTCCCTCAAGGAAGGCGAAGAGCGCTTCCGTCAAAACGCCCGCACCGTCCTCCAGTACGGCGCCGCCGTCGTCGTCATGGCCTTCGACGAAAACGGCCAGGCCGCCACCTTCGAAGACAAAATCCGCATCTGCGAACGCGCCTACCGCATCCTCGTCGACGAAGTCGGCTTCCCCCCCGAAGACATCATCTTCGACCCCAACATCCTCACCGTCGCCACCGGCATGGAGGAGCACAACAACTACGCCGTTGACTTCATCAACGCCACCCGCTGGATCAAAACCCATCTCCCCCACGCCAAAGTCAGCGGCGGCGTCTCCAACATCTCTTTCAGCTTCCGCGGCAATAACAAAGTCCGCGAAGCCATGCACTCGGCCTTCCTCTACCACGCCATCCGCGCCGGCCTCGACATGGGCATCGTTAACGCCGGCATGCTCGAAGTCTACGAGGAGATCGAACCCGAACTCAAAGCGCTCGTCGAGGACGTTCTCCTCAACCGCCGCCCCGATGCAACTGAACGCCTCGTCGAACGCGGCGAGGCCCTCAAAGCCGCCTCCTCCGGCGCCGCCGCCGAAAAGAAAACTGAAGAGTGGCGCCACGGCTCCGTCGAAGACCGCCTCGCTCACGCTCTCATTAAAGGCATCGATACCTACATCGAAATCGACGCCGAAGAGGCCCGCGTCAAGCTCGGTCGCCCCCTCCTCGTCATCGAAGGCCCCCTCATGGCCGGCATGTCCATCGTCGGTGATCTGTTCGGCGCCGGCAAAATGTTCCTGCCCCAGGTCGTCAAGTCCGCCCGCGTCATGAAGAAGGCGGTCGCCCACCTCACCCCCTACATGGAGGCCGAAAAAGCCGCCCTCGCCGCCGCCGGCCAGGCCGTCAAAACCCAGGGCAAAATCCTCCTTGCCACCGTCAAAGGCGACGTCCACGACATCGGCAAAAACATCGTCGGCGTCGTCCTCGCCTGCAACAACTTCGAAGTGATCGACATGGGCGTCATGGTCCCCTGCGAAAAAATCCTCGAACGCGCCAAAGCCGAAAACGTCGATGTCATCGGCCTCAGCGGCCTCATCACTCCCTCCCTCGACGAAATGGTCCACGTCGCCCGCGAAATGCAACGCCTCGGCATGCAAATCCCTCTCCTCATCGGCGGCGCCACCACCAGCCGCGCCCACACCGCCATCAAAATCGCCCCCCACTACCAGGCCCCCATCGTCCACGTCCTCGACGCCAGCCGCGCCGTCCCCGTCACCACCAGCCTCTTGAGCGACGACGGCCGCGACGCCTTCCTCGCCCAGCACGAAGCCGACTACGCCGCCATCCGCCAGGCCCACGCCGCCCCCCGCCTCGCCGCCACCCCCCTCGCCGCCGCCCGCGCTCGCCGCACCCCCATCACCTGG
>JADCJL010000201.1 GCA_020247055.1 Acidobacteriaceae bacterium
GACCACTATGTCTACCGCCAGGAAAAGCCAGGACCGGGAGCCTACCTCCGCTACGTCGATGACTTTCTCCTGTTTGGCGACAGCCGCGAGGAGTTGCTCCGCGCGGCCGGGCGGATCCGCGACTTCTTGGGCGCGGAACTGCGACTGCGCGTACACGAAGGCAAGTTTCAAGTGCGCCGCTGTGCGGACGGCGTCACCTTCCTGGGCTGGCGGCTGTTTCCGGGCCGCCGGCGCCTGGCGCGGAGCAACGTAGTCCGCATCCGCCGCCGCCTCCACCATCTGCGCGAACAATACCACGCCGGAATGGTCCAGGCCGACGAGTTCCGGCAGGTCGTCCAGGGTTGGTTGGGGCACGCCGCGGCAGGGAACACCTGGCTCCTCCGCCAACAGCTCTTCGACGAGGGTATACTCGCAGCCGCGGAGCACGGCCGCAGTCTTGCGGGGCGGCTCCTGGAACAACAATCCAGCGAACGTCCGCGTGTCGCTCCGTTTCAGGAACGAACCCGCGAACCGAAACAACAACATCGGGTTCCGCTGTGCCGGGTATGCGGAGCGCCACCCGGCGGGACACCGCCGGGCCGTGAGCCGGAGCCGGATCCTTCACGGAGGGTCCGGGCGCGCCACCTCCGTTTCCGGGCCGTGATGCGGGCGCGAGCGGCCCACCCCGCCAGCGCCGAATACAAACAGGGTGCGGGGTTTCCGGTAGCCGTCAGGCGAACGTCAGCCCAAGCCCGCCCTCAGCTTGCGAGCGACCCAGGCGGGAGATATCCCCCCAGGGCCCCCCTTGAAAAACTCAAAACCCGAGACACCTAACGGAATTCCCCGGCACACCGGAACCCGCCGGTATAGCCCCGGTAAGTTGGCACGCCCCTGAGACGGTACGACACGCGGACGAACGCCGGATCGACGATCCAGGAGCCGCCCCGCAAGACTCTCCGATCTCCGCTGGCCGGGCCAGCCGGGTCGGTGGACAGCGAACTATGATAGGAATTCCCGTCGTAGGGATCGGCGGTCCACTCCCATACGTTGCCGAGCATGTCGTAGAGGCCCCAATCATTCGGTTTTTTCCCGCCAACCGGTTTCGTTTCGCTGCCACTGTTCTTGTGGTACCACGCCACGTCGTCAAGAGCACCGTAGCGGGCACCGGGACTGCCGGCCCGGGCAGCGTACTCCCACTCCGCCTCGGTCGGGAGGCGCATGCCAACGGCCTGGCAATAGGAAGCCGCTTGGTACCAGTCGACGTTTTCCACCGGCCGCTGGTCGCCTTCGAAAAAGCTGGGGGCCTGGCCGGTCACCTTGTGATAGGCCGCCTGGGTGACCTCGGTCTGGCCGAGCCAGAAGCCCTGAGTAATCCGGACAGGGTGAGTCGGGTTCTCATGGCTTAAGCAATCCGAATCGCCCGCAGAGCAGCCCATGGTAAACTCGCCCGGCGGGATATACACGTAAAGCTGCACGTCCTTGGGATTCACGCGCGCCGCTTTGCTATCGGTCGGGTGCAATTGCGCTAAGAGCTTAGCAACGTCCTGCTCCTCCTGGCGCCAGCGGAAAGCGAAGTAGACGAGCCAGGCGGTAAGCGCAAGCAGCGCTACGAGGAAGCTGCTGAGCCGCTGGCGCTGCCGGAATAGGTTGCTGGCCAGTTCATTGGCCGTGCTGAGTTGATGTTCGCGCGCGGCCGCCAGATCGATCGCCGCGGCGAGCTCGCGCTGCCGGGCCGTCTCCAGCTCCGCAGCCTGCCGGCGCTGCTGCTCCGCTTCGGCCTCCATCTGCCGGCGGCTTGCCGCCAGAAACGCCATCCCTTCGGCAAACGCGGGCGCCGGCAGATACTGCCCCGCCCACGCCTCGTTCCACCCCCCGGCCAACTGCGTCACCGTCGCCACATCAGGGTCCCGCCAAAGGCCAGCCTCACCCTCGCGCTCCAGCCGCGCCGACTGCACCAGACGGCGGAACCAGTCCGCGCTGGCCGCCTCCTCCGCCACCCACCCCTTCAGCCGCTCCCACTGCCGGATCAGCGTCTCGTGCGTAATGTCCACCCACGGATCGCCGGACCGCTCGTCCGTGCAGGTCAACAGCGCGTCGTCGCGCCCGGCGAAGCGAACAACCATCCCGTCCACCTCCGCCGCCGTCGCACCGGTCACGGCACAAAGGTGGCTGCGCCGCGCGGGGCGCCGCAGCTCCCGCCCGCCTTCGTCGCGCCGGGTCAGGGCGCGAAAAACGCCCCCCAGCCGCCCGGCCTCCAGCCCCTCCGCCAACTCTTCGGCGTGGGTATGCACCGAACGGCCCACGGCTAGTTCAGGGTGCTCCTGGTAAAAAGCCAGCGAGAGCGGCTGCCCGGGCGCCCGGCAGCCAAACAGGCGCTGCAGGGCGTGTTGCAGCGCCGGTAACTGATCCGGGTCGTTACCCGCGTCATGCAGAAGCTGCTGAACCAAAGCATCGTCGATGGCCACCCCGACGGAATCCAGCGGCCCGCGGATCGCCTCGGTCAACTGCTCCCGGGTCAGCCGCGGCACCAGGTATTGCGCATCGCTCATCACCTGCGCGAGCCCCGGAAAACGCGGCGACTCCCCCAGAAACTCCGAGCGCATGGTCAGCACCGTGTACAGCGGCACCGCGAGGTCCCCCGCCGCGCGCAGCAGCAGCGCCACGAAGGCGGCCGCTTCGTTCGGAGGCGCGGCGAAGATCTCTTCAAACTGGTCCACCACCAGCAGCAGGTTTTCGCGCTGAGCGGCCAGGCTGGACCGCTGGAGTTCGTCGATCAGAGCCGCGCTGTGCGCGCCCAGGCGTTCGGCCAGCGCCGCGGGCGAGTCGGTCGAAACCGCTTCCGGCTGCGCTTCGGCCAGGGCTTCACCCAGACGGAGAAGGGGCGCGGGGCCGGGGCGCAGCACGGCGGTGCGCCAACGCGTGGTGGCGCCCCGTAGGTAGCCCCGGTGCAGGGCGGGCAGCAGACCGGCCTTCACCAGCGACGATTTGCCGCTCCCGGAAGTGCCCGTCACCGTCACCAGCCGGTGCGCGGCCAGCACGCGAAGAAGCTGCTGCACGTGCGGCTTGCGGCCGTGGAACAGAGGCGATTCGGCCGGCTCAAACGAGCGGATGCCGATAAAGGGGTTCACCACGGGCGGCGGCGTCACCGGCCGGGCTCCGGGAGCTGGGCGAGGAAGGGCGCGACCGACTCGTACACCGCCAGACCAGGCGGGAAGCCGGCGGGCCGTCCGGGGACGTCGGGGGGAACCACAAGGGCAACCGCCCGCGGAGGATTTTGGGCCCGCTGACGGCGGAGACAGCGCACCAGGTCGCCGTAGGTTTCGTCAAAAAACGCGCGCGGAGCGCGGTGGAGGTAGAAAAGGATCGCGTCGCTCTCGGCGAGCCGCTGCTCATGCAGCTGGTCCAGGATCAGCGGATCGCGGTCAATCTCCGGCAGATGGACCTCGCTGGCCACCGTGCGGAGCTGCTCGGCGATCGCGAGCGCTTCCGCCGTATCGCCGGGGTCCGTGCGGTCGCAGACGAGATACACCGAACGGGAAGAGGGCGCGGGCGCGGCCGGTGCGCCCAGCCGGGCCGTCTCCGCGCGAGCGGCTTCGAGCACGGTCTCCTTCAGCTGCCACAGTTCCGTGTGGCGGAGCAGGGTAGCCGGCACCCGGGCGGCGAGAGCTTCGGTCAGCATCGTTTCGGTCCTGCCATCCGCCGCGCCGCCGGGCGGCAGCCACACAATCGCCCGTTTGCCGCGCAGAAGCGAGCGGCGCAGTTGGGCGGCGGCGAATTCGTTGTACACCGGGGCCAGCAGGTGCACCGCCAGGGCGGACTCATCGATGGCCGAATGCAGGACATCAGGGCCAAAGTCCCATTCGGTGGCCCGAAACTCGGGCAGGAGACGAAAGCCGTGGGTGGGGAGTTCGTTGTGCAGGGCGCGCCACGCGGGAGCCAGCGCCGGGGCCACCCCTTCCGAGAGGTAGAGCGACAGGCACGTGTTCCGCATCTGCTCAAGCAGCGCCTTGGCGCCGCGCGCGAGTTCGTCGATGCGGTCAGAGAAGGCGCTTTCGCCGGGCTGATATTCGCGGGCGTGGGGGAGCGCGTCAGTATGAAACGGGAAGCCGAGAGCGCCTTGAAAGTACTGTTCATGGAGCCCCCCGTTCAGGGGCAGCTTAATGGCCTTCAGCGTTTTCAACCGGTTGCCGATGCGGGGTTCGCCAGGGAACTGCCTGCAGAAGTGCTGCCGCTCTTCGGCGCACGACTGGGACCGGCTGTACGAAGGCGAGATCACGGCCAGGAGCGCAGCCGAAGCCCGGAGGCCCGCTTCAATTTCGGCGGAGAAGACCTGCTCCCCCGAAAGTTCCCGTTTATCCCGCCAGAAAGTAGGTTTTTCGCCGAGGAGCACGTGCAGCCGTTCCGCCAGCGCCCGTTCGAAGTTCGTAATCCACTGGTTCTGGTTGTCGGCATGCGCGTAGCTGACAAATAAGTCAAAGCTGGCTTGCGGGACGTAGGCCATAAGAAAGGGGAATTACGCGTGTGACGATAGATTCTATCACCCCCCGGGCGCTCCTCAACCGGAGGCGCCGCCTCGATGTCTCCCGGCCGCACCCCCCGGCAGCAAGACCAATTGACAATCCCTCCCCGCCAGCCATACACTCCGGCCATGCTCCCCCTCCGCCTCCCCCTCCGCCTCGCCCTCGGCCTCTCTCTCCTCGCCCCGCTCGCCCCCGCCGCCCCCCGCCTCCTCTCCGTCGAGCGCATCTGGGGCGAAGCCCCCCACAGCGCCTTCGGCGACCTCATCCGCTTCGACGGCCGCTGGTTCGCCACCTTCCGCGAAGGAATCCGCCACGTCGCCGGCGGCGACCTCAAAAAAGACGACGGCAAAATCCGCATCCTCTCCTCCCCCGACGGCAAGCGCTGGCGCTCGGAAGCCCTCGTCGAAGAGTCCGGCATCGACCTGCGCGACCCCCACCTCTCCCTCACCCCCCAAGGTCGCCTCATGCTCACCATGGGCGGCTCCGTCTACGTCGACGCCCAATACCGCGGCCGCCAGCCGCGCGTCGCCTTTTCGAAGGACGGCAAATCCTGGACGCCCCCCCGCCGCGTCCTCCGCGAAGGCGACTGGCTCTGGCGCACCACCTGGCACGATGGTTGGGGCTGGGGCATCGCCAAGTACGGAGCCTATGGCAAGCCCGAACCCGGCAACCCGCGCCGCGTCGACCTCGTCCGCAGTCGCGACGGAGTCACCTGGGAAAAAGTCCTCGAACTGGGCGTCCCCGGAGGCGACGAAGCCACCATCCGTTTTCGCCCGGACGGAACCATGCTGGTCCTGATGCGCCGGGGCATCGGCGAGGGCGATACCGCCATGCTCGGCGAAGCCCGCCCTCCCTACCGCGATTGGGTGTGGACCGACACCAAGCTGTTCGTCGGCGGCCCCAACTTCCTCATCCTGCCGGACGGCGCCCTCTGGGGCGGCGGTCGCCACTTCCGCAATCCAGGACGCAAGGATCCGGTCACCGTCCTCGCCCGCATGACCACCAGAAGTTACGAACCCGTCCTTACCCTGCCCAGCGGAAACGACAGCAGTTACCCCGGCTTCGTCTGGCACGACGGCCTCCTGTGGATGACTTACTACTCATCCCACGAAGGCAAAACGGCCATCTACCTCGCCAAGATCGCCCTCCAGCCCTGACGGGTCCCCCCCGTCCCGGATTACCGTCAACAAACCGTCCACCCACCACCCCGTCATCCGGATAAACCCCTCCGGCGACCCAATCTTCGGCTTCCAAGTGTTCCGGCGCGTAGGAACCGCCACATGCGGCGTTTCCCCCACCTGTGCCGCAACCTTCCGAAGCGCAGAGGCCGAAGCGAGGCCGTTGTGCGCGCATTCAAAAAGAGCGCACAGGCCGAAGCGAGGCCGTTGTGCGCGATTCCAAAAAAAGCGCACAGACCGCGCAGGCCCGGCACCAACGGGCGAGGAACTCGCCC
>JADCJL010000202.1 GCA_020247055.1 Acidobacteriaceae bacterium
AACGGCCTCGCTGCGGCCTGTGCGCTTTTTTGAAGCCGCGCACAACGGCCTCGCTGCGGCCTGGGCGCTTTTTTTGGAATCGCGCACAACGGCCTCGCTGCGGCCTGTGCGCTTTTGGGAACAGCCGAGTCCCGCCACGCTCCCAAGCCGGCGGCTACACTACAAGGCTGAGGCCCATGCACTCCTCCATCCAGAACCAGCTCCGCGCCGTCCGGCAGAGCCGCGGCCTCAGCGCGGCCGACCTCGCCCGGCGCGTCGGGGTGACCCGGCAGACCATCCACGCCATCGAGGCCGGCTCCTACATGCCCAATACCGAGGTCACGCTGCGCCTGGCCCGGGCACTCGAGGCGAGCGTCGAAGAGCTGTTTTCGCTGGCCGGAGAGGAGCCGGCCCTTCCCGCAGCGCTCCCGGCTGATGTGCTGAGCGCAGCGCCGCTCAGCAAAGGGCAGGCCGTGCGGCTGGGCCAGGTGGGCCGCCGGCGGGTGTGCCTCCCCGTCAACGCGGCGCCCTACTATCTGCCGGAGGCCGATGGCGTCGTCGCCCAGCCGGGACGGTCGGCGGCCGAGGCGGAGGTGATCGCCTTTCCCGGGGTGGACGGCAACGCCCGCCAACTGGTGCTGGCCGGGTGCGACCCGGCCCTGGGCATCGTGGCGCACATGGCGGAACGCAGCGGCGGGGTCGAAGTGGTTGCCGCCCCCGCGGCAAGCCAGTTGGCGCTGCGCTGGCTGCACGAAGGCAAGGTCCACATTGCCGGCTCGCATCTCGAAGATCCCGCCACGGGTGAGTTCAACCTGCCCTACCTGCGCCGGGAGTTTCCCGGCGAGGATTTCGCCGTCGTCAGCTTCGCCCGGTGGGAGGAGGGCTTCGTGGTGGCGCCCGGCAACCCGAAGGGCATCCGGAAGGCGGAGGACCTGGCGCGGCGCGGCGTCCGCCTGGTGAACCGGGAGCAGGGGTCGGGAAGCCGGGCGCTGCTCGATAGGCTGCTGGGCGCCGCGGGGGTGCCGGCGGCGAAGGTGACCGGCTATGACCGGCTCGGGTATGGGCATCTGGCCGTCGCCTACCTGGTGTTGAGCGGGGAGGCGGACTGCTGCGTGGCGACGCGGTCGGCGGCCCAAACCTTCCGGCTCGATTTCATCCCGCTGCAGAGTGAGCGCTACGACTTCGTGCTGCGCCGCGAGACGCTGGCCACGCCCGCCGCGCAGGCCTTGCTGGACGTGCTGCAGCGGGCCGCCCTGCGCCGCAAGCTCGAGGTTCTGGCCGGCTACGATACGGCGCAGACCGGGGCCGTACTCGCCTAAATCATGGTATCCTAAGGGTTTATTTCTTGAGCGCCATGCCACTTCTCCGCTACGAAACGAAGAGCGGCATAGCGGTGACCCGGAACCTGAGCAAGGCTTCTTACAAGAGGGGCCTGGGCAGTCTGCTACAGGAACTGGACCGCTATCGCGGCTTCTACCTTTCCTCGGGATACGAATATCCCGGGCGGTACTCCCGTTGGGATATTGCGTCGAGTAAACCGCCGCTCGAGGTGGTGGCCTGGGGCCGCAAGGTAGAGTTCCGGGCGTTGAATCCGCGCGGGGGCGTTCTGTGCCAGATTTTTGGCCGGCTGCTGGCCGATCATCCCCACTGGGAGTCGTTTACGGCGACCCCCGGGGGCCTGTGCGGCACGCTGAAGCCGCTACCGGCGTTTTTCCCGGAAGAGGAGCGGTCCAAACAGCCGTCGGTCTTCTCGATTCTGCGGGCGCTGGTCGAAGAGTTCCGGCATGCGGACGACTCCAAGCTCTCGTTTGTCGGGGCCTTCGGCTACGACCTGCTCTTTCAGTTCGATCCCATCCAGCTGCGCCTCGAACGGGGAGACCGCAAGGACCTCCACCTGTTCTTCTGCGACGACATCCTTTATGTCGATCGCAAGAAAGAGGTGATTGAGCGCTACCGCTACGATTTCGCGTGGGAAGAGTTGACCACGGTGGGCGTGGCCGGCGGCGCCGCGCCGGTGGCGAAACCGCCGGTGCTCGCTCCGGCGCCGGTGACCAGCAACCATACCCCGGCCGAGTACATGGCGAACGTCGACAAGGTGCGGGCCCGCATGAAGGTGGGCGACTACTACGAGGTCGTGCTGCGCCAGACCTTCTCGACGCCGTACGCGGAAAAGCCGTCCGTGCTCTTCCAGCGGATTCAGCAGGCGAGCCCCTCGCCCTACGAGTTTCTGCTGCAGTTGGGCGGGGAGCAGTTGGTGGGGGCCAGCCCCGAGATGTTTGTGCGCGTCGAAGGGGCGCGCGTGGAAACGTGCCCGATTTCGGGTACGGCCCGGCGGACCGGCGACCCGATGGCCGATGCGGAGGCGATTAAGAACCTGCTCGCTTCGGCCAAGGAAGAGAGCGAGTTGACGATGTGTACCGACGTCGACCGCAACGACAAGTCGCGCGTCTGCGTGCCGGGTTCGGTGCGGGTGGTCGGCCGGCGCCTGATTGAAAGCTACGCGGGGCTGTTCCATACGGTCGACCATGTCGAAGGGCTGCTGATGCCGGGCTTTGACGCCATGGACGCGTTTCTGTCGCACATGTGGGCCGTCACGCTGATCGGCGCGCCGAAAAAGGCGGCTTCGCAGGAGATTGAAAACCTCGAAAAAGACGCCCGCGGCTGGTACGGCGGCGCCATCGGCATGCTGTCGATGAACGGCGACATCAACACGGGCATCACCATCCGGACCGTGCACTTGAAGGACGGCATGGCCTCCTACTCGGCCGGGGCGACCCTGCTCTACGACTCCGACCCGGCGAGCGAGGAGCAGGAGACCCAGATTAAGGCCACCGGCTTTTTCCGCGCCCTCGCGATGGGCAAACCCGCGCCGCCCCCGGCCGCTGAGCCGCCGCGCGTGGGCGAAGGCTTGAAGCTGCTGCTCGTCGACAACGATGACTGTTTCGTGCTGACCCTGGCCAACTACGCCCGGCAGACCGGGGCGGAGGTGGTGACCTACCGGGCCGGCATTCCGGAAGCGAAGATCGAAGAGATTGACCCGGACCTGATTCTGATCTCGCCGGGGCCCGGGCGACCGGAGGAGTTCGGGGTGCCCGCGCTGGTGCGGTTTGCCTCGGCGGCCGGCTATCCCGTGCTGGGCGTCTGTCTTGGATTGCAGGGAATCGTGGAGGCCTTTGGCGGGGAGTTGGGCGTCCTTGATTATCCGATGCACGGCAAGCCCTCGCTCGTGCGCCACGGCGGCGCCGGGTGCTTTGCCGGGCTGGCCGACCCGCTGCAGGTGGGCCGGTATCACTCGCTCTACGCGCTGCCGGAGAAGCTGCCGGCGTGTCTCGAAGTGACGGCGCGGAGCGAGGACGGCATCATCATGGGCGTCCGTCATAAGACGCTGCCGGTGGAAGCGGTGCAGTTCCACCCGGAGTCGATTCTGACGATGCAGGACAAAGCCGGGGTGCAGATGATTGCGAACATGGTCCGGATTCACGGGCGGGCAAAGACCCGCCGGTTGGTGAAGGGGTGAAGACCCGGATCGCCATTTTTGCCTGCACGGCGGGCGTGGCGGCGTTCTTTGCGATCGATTTCTGCAATTTGATTTATCAGTGCGGCTGCCAGGGTGTTCTCGGGGCCGGGGCGGCGCACTGCAATATTCACGACCACCAGGCCGCCCGGCACTGCCCGTGGTGCACGCACGGCGGGGTGGGGTTTGTCGCGGCGATGACGCCGGTGTTTGCCACGCAGGGCTGGCTGGCGTTCACGCGCCGGCCGTTCGATTGGCGGCAACGGCTGCTGGGCGGCTGGTTGGTGTTTCCGCTGCTGGGAGGAATTGGCGCGCTGCTGGTAGGCATCAGCCAACGGTACTGGGTTTAAAGTCCATTGCTCCGATGCGCGTTTCGCCTTATCCTGTTGTCAGTAGATTCCCTGGTCCCTTATGAGCCTCTCTGATGCCATTTACATTGTTTCCCTGATCCTGGTGATTTGGATCGCGCTTGGCATGGGCGATGGCGACGGCGGCAAGCGATCCCGCCAACCCGTTTTCTGATGGCGCCGGACGTCGTCATAGTCGGCGGCGGCGTAGCCGGTTTGGCCGCGGCGGCGGCATTGGGCGGCGCGGGCTGGAGCGTGGAGGTACTCGAGGCGAGGCCCCATCTGGGCGGGCGCGCGACTTCGTATGCCTTGCCGAACACGGGCGTCGTGGACAACTGCCAGCATATACTGCTGCGGTGTTGCGTGAATCTGCTCGATTTCTACGGACGGATGGGGGTGGCTGACCGGGTGGTGTTCGGCCAGGACATTCCGTTTCTCGAGCCGGGCGGGCGGGTGAGCCATTTCCGGCGGGGCGTGCTGCCGGCGCCGCTGCACTTTACCGAGTCATTTCTGCGGATGAGCTTTCTTTCCTGGGCGGATAAGATCTGCGTGGCGCGGGCGTTTCTGGCGATTCTGTGGGAGCGGGGGCGGCGCCGGGACCTTGAAGAGATCTCGATGCTGGACTGGCTGCGGGAGAAGGGGCAGTCACCCAACGCGATTGAGCGTTTCTGGCGGCAGGTGCTGGTGAGCGCGATCAACGAAGAGCTGGACCGGATGGCGGCGATCCATGGCTTTCAGGTTTTCTGGCTGGGCTTTCTTGCTTCTTCGACATCTTATGAGATGGGGGTGCCGACGGTGCCGCTGGTGGAGTTGTACACGGCGGGCGCCTGGGCCGGGATGCCGCGCGTGGCGATCCGGCTGCGGCAGCCGGTGGAGCGCGTGCTGGTTGAAGGCGGCGTGGCGCGGGGCGTGGTGGTGGGTGGCGAGGAGCGGCGGGCGAAGGTGGTGATCTCGGCGGTGCCGTTTGAGAAGGCGGCGGGTTTGGCGCCGGAGGCGGGGATTGACGTGAGCGCGTTTACCCACTCCTCGATCACCGGGGTGCATTTCTGGTTTGACCGTCCGGTGACCGCGCTGCCCTACGGGACGCTGCTCGACCGGAATCTGCAGTGGTTTTTCGCCAAGGAGGGCGGTCGGTATCTGCAGCTGGTCGTGAGCGCCTCGAAGCCATGGCTGAAGCTGTCGCGGCAGGAGGTGATCGATCGGTCGATGGCGGAGCTGGCCGAGTATCTGCCGCTCGTGCGGGAGGCAACGCTCGTGAACGCGCAGGTGGTGAAGGAGGCCCGGGCCACTTACAGCGCGCTGCCGGGGCTCGGCAAGCACCGGCCGGGGAACCGCACGAAGCTGACTAATTTTGTACTGGCCGGAGATTGGACGCGTTCCGGCTGGCCGGCGACGATGGAGGGCGCGGCGCGGAGCGGCTATCTGGCCGCCGAAGTAGCGGCCGAAATTCTGGGCCGCCCGCAGCGGTTTCTGCTGCCTGATATCGCATAATGGGGATTATGATGTTGCGTCGGATTCTTCTTCTAAGTTTGTTGGCTTTGCCGGTTTGGGCGGATCCTCCGATGACGAAGCTGCGGGTGGAGGTTCGCAAGGAGTTCAATGATAAGCCGGTGGAGCGGGCGAGCGTGATTGTCCGGTTTGTCGAGGGGCGAAGCGCCCTGAAGCTGGGCAAGAAGATCATGACGTCCTACCAGTTGAAGACCAACCAGGAGGGCGTGGCGATGATTCCGCCCATCCCGCAGGGTAAGATCCAGATTCAGATCATCGCCAAGGGCCTGCAGACCTTTGGGCAGATTTTCGATGTCGCCGAGGAAGAGAAGACGGTCGAGATCAAGCTGAAGGATCCGCAGCCGCAGCACTCGGTGCATCAGTAATGCTGGCGGCGTTACTCGAATCGACCATTGACCGGGAGCTGCAGTATCTGCGCGGGTTGACCGCGACGCAGGCCGCGCAGGCGCCGAAGCCCGGGGCCTGGTCGCCGAAGCAGGAGTTGGGCCATCTGGTGGATTCGGCGGCGAACAACCACGTGCGGATTGTGCGGGCGGCGCTCGAAGGCGCCTACACCGGTCCCGGCTACGATCAGGATGCGTGGGTGGAGCTGCACGGCTATCAGACTATGCCGTGGATGGAGTTGATCGACCTTTGGTATGACCAGAATCGGTTGCTGGTGCATATGATCAAGCGGATTCCCGCCGCCCGGCTCGAAAGCCCGTGCACGGTCGGCGGCGGGGCGGCGGTGACGCTGACCGCCCTGATTGGCGACTATGTGCTGCACATGCAGCACCATCTGGACCACCTGCTGGGGCGGGAGACGGTTACTCGCTATCCACAATAGCGATGCATTCGATTTCGACGCGGGAGTCCCGGGGCAGGCGCGCCACCTGCACCGTCGAACGGGCCGGTGGGTTCGTTTCGAAAAACCGGGCGTAGACGGCGTTCATGGCGGCGAATTCGCCGAGGTCCTGGAGGAACACGGTGGTTTTGACGACGCGGCCGAGCGAGGAGCCGCAGGCTTCGAGTACGGCGGCCATGTTCGTGAGCACGCGCTCGGTCTGCACGGTGATATCGCCGGTGACGAGTTCGCCGGTGGCGGGGTCGAGGGGAATCTGACCGGAGAGGTACGCCATGCCGTGGTGGACGATGGCCTGGGAGTAGGGGCCGATGGCGCGCGGCGCCGCGGGGGTGGCTATGATCTTCATCCCTTTTAGTTTGGCATCTGGAGGGTGCCGGTGAGGTCGGAGACGCGGTCGATTTTCTCCTCGCGGAGGAAGCGGTCGAGTTCGCGGGCGATGCGGAGGGGGGCCGAGGGGTCCCAGAAGGTGGCGGTACCCACCTGCACGGCGGCGGCGCCGGCGATGAGGAACTCGGCGGCGTCGACCCCGGTGGCGACGCCGCCGAGGCCGAGCACAGGGATCTTGACGGCCCGGGCGGCTTCGTAGACCAGGCGCAGGGCGATGGGTTTGATGGCGGGGCCGGAGAGTCCGCCGTAGCCGTTGCCGATGCGGGGGCGGCGGGTACGGGCGTCGATGGCGAGCGAGACGAAGGTGTTGACGAGGCTGAGGGCGTCGGCGCCGGCGGCTTCGGCGGCCTGGGCGAGGGGTTCGATGCGGGCGACGTTGGGGGAGAGCTTGATGATGAGGGGGCGGCGGGTGAGGGGCCGGAGGCGGGCGATGAGATCGGCGAGCAGGGCGGGATCGGAGGAGAAGAAGATGCCGCCGTGTTTGGTGTTCGGGCAGGAGACGTTCAGTTCGTAGGCGGCGAGGCCTTCGTGATCTTCGAGGATGCGGATGACCTCTTCGTAGTCTTCGGGGGCGTAGCCGAAGACGTTGGCGACGATGGGGGTGGAGAACCGGCGGAGGGCGGGGAGTTTTTCAAGGGCGAAGGCGCGCGCGCCGATGTTTTGCAGCCCGATCGAATTGATCATGCCGGCTTCGGCTTCAAAGATCCGCGGCGGGCGGTTGCCGTCCATCGGCTGGCGGGAGAGGCCTTTGACGACGATGGCGCCGAGGGCGTTGAGGTCGAGCAGGGAGGCGAATTCGATGCCATAGCCGAAGGTGCCGGAGGCGGCGAAGATGGGGTTTTTGAGGGGAATTCCGCAGAAGGTGGTCGATAAGCGCGAAGACGGCATGGGTAAGGCCAAACCTTACAGTATCAGTACTTTCGATTGAGCCGCGATCAGCCAAGCGAATCGGCGAAGTAAGGTCTCCGTTGGATAGGTTCGACCGAGCATTTCAGGGAACCTGAAGGCAAAGGCCAGACAGAAAGGAAGCGGACCGCGATAGTGGAAGGGAAACTCCAACGGACACAGCCGGCGAAGCACCGTTCGCTTGCCACCAAGTTTTTCCTGTTCACGGCGGGGATGATGGGGTGGCTGGTGGCGGTGATGGTGGCGTATGACCACATCAACGGCACGCTGAGTCTGGGCAAGAGTGCGCTTTTGTTGGGCATGGCGCTGGTGATTGCGACGTTGCTCGTGCAGGTGACCGTGCGGCTGCTCGTCAAGCCGATTGAGACGCTGGAGCAGGGATTGGTGGCGGTGGCGCAGGGGGAGCTGCGGCCGATCCGGTACCGGCGGTCCGGCGACGAGGTGGAGTTTCTGGCCCGCAGCTTCAACGATATGATCGGGATGCTGGGCAAACAGCGCGCCGAACTGGAGCAGCATCAGGTGCTGCTCGAAGAGCGGATCCGGCAGCGTACGGAGGCGCTCGAGGAGGCGATGCGGCAGGCCGTGGCGGCTAGCCGGGCCAAGAGCGAGTTCCTGGCGAATATGTCGCACGAGCTGCGGACGCCGATGAACGGGGTTCTGGGGATGATTGAGCTGGTGCTCGACAGCCGGCTGACGGCGGAGCAGCGGGAGCAGTTGGAGACCGCGCAGCGCAGTGCGTTTTCGCTGCTCGAGCTTTTGAACGATATCCTCGACCTTTCGAAGATTGAATCCGGGCGGATGGCGCTTGAAAAGATTCCCTTCGATCTGACGCTGCTGGTGCGGGACTGCGCCAAGGGTCACGGAGCCAAGGCGGCGCAGAAGGGTGTCCGCATGGTGACGGAGCTGCCGGCCGGTCTGCCGGCGTTGTTTCTCGGCGATCCGTTGCGTATCCGGCAGATTCTGCACAACCTGTTGAGCAACGCCGTGAAGTTTACGAGCGAGGGCGAGATTACTCTCACGGTGCGCGCCACGGACCGGAACGAAGCCGGGCTGGTGGACCTGGAGCTGATGGTCACCGATACGGGTCTGGGCATTGCGCGGGATAAGCTACCGCTGATTTTTGACAAGTTCACGCAGGCTGACGGGAGCATTACGCGGCGGTTTGGCGGTACGGGGTTGGGGCTGGCGATTACGCGGCAGTTGGTGGAGATGCACGGCGGAAGCGTCACGGTGGCGAGCGAGGAGGGCGTGGGCAGCCGGTTCGTGGTGAAACTGCCGCTGTTGGCCTCCGAGCAGATTGCGCCGGTAGAGAACGAAGAGGCGGTAGGCGCGGGGGCGAAGCGGACGGGGCGGATTCTGGTGGTGGAGGATAACGTGGTCAACCAGAAGGTCCTGCAGGCGGTGCTGACCAAGCGCGGCTACAGCTCCGCGCTGGCCGGCGACGGGGCCGAGGCGCTGCGGATGATGGCCGCGGAGGCGTTTGATCTGGTGGTGATGGACGTGCAGATGCCGGGCATGGATGGCCTCGAGGCGACGCGGCAGATCCGGCGGAACGAGGCGTGGCGGCAGCTTCCGGTGGTGGCCTTGACGGCGCACGCGATGAGCGGCGACCGCGAGCGGTGTCTTGAAGCGGGTATGAACGCCTACCTGACCAAGCCGATCGATTCGCGGGAGCTGCTGCGGACGCTCGATCGCTATCTGCTGGCCGCCGCGGGCGGGGGCAAGCAGCCGCCGGCGGGGGGAACGGGCGAGACGGTTCAGCAGTTTCTACAGTTGGCTCCGGACCGGCTGGATCGTTTACAGCAGGCCGTGGCGGGCGATGACGCCGAAGGTCTTGCCGCGGAGGCGCGGCAGGTGCAGGCGGCGGCGCAAACGATTGCGGCCAACCGCGTGGCGGACCGGGCGCGGAAGCTGGAAGACGCGGCCGCGGCGCGGGACGTGGGGGCCATTCGGCACTCGCTGCTGCTGCTGGAAAGCGAGATTGCGCGGCTCAGCCGCCAGAGTGAGCCGATGCCAGCGCGGCCAGCGCGGTAAGCCGTTCCCAGAGGGCGTCGATATCGGCTTCGGTGGTGGCGAGGTTCCCGACGGCGACGCGCAGGGTGAACTGTTCGCGCAGCAGGGTCTGCGAGATGAAAAAGTCCCCGCTGCGATTGATTTCGGCGGCGATCCAGCGGTTTTCGGCCGCGGGGGCGCGCTTGCGGAAGCAGACCGTGGAGAAGGGGGCGGGCGCGGCCAGTTCGAAGCGGCCATCGGCTTCGACGTAGCGGCGGAGGCGCTGGGCCAGCTCGATCTGGCGGCGGAGTTCGGCGATGAGCCCCTGGCGGCCGAAGTAGCGGAGGACGAACCAGAGTTTGAGGCCGCGGAAGCGGCGGCCGAGGGGGATGCCGTAGTCCATCAGGTTGACGGCGCGGGGGTCGGCGGTGGTGCGGAGATACTCCGGGGTGACGGTGAAGGCGCGGCGGAGAATTTCGGGGAAGCGGGTGTAGAAGGCGCTGCAATCGACGGGGACGAAGAGCCATTTGTGGGGGTTGACGACGTAGGAGTGCGCCCGCTCGGCGCCCTGCAGCAGGCTCGCGAACTCGGGCAGGAGCAGGGCGGCGCCGGCGTAGGCGGCGTCGATGTGGACCCAGAGGTTGTGGGGCGCGGCGAGGTCGACGATTTCGCGGATCGGATCCACGCTAGTCGTCGAGGTGGTGCCGAGCGTGGCGACGACGGCGCAGGGGGTGAAGCCGGCGGCGAGGTCGGCTTCGATGGCCTGGCGAAGGAGTTCGGGCTGCAGGCGGAAGGCGGCGTCGGTGGGGATTTTGATGAGGTTATCGAGGCCGATGCCGACGGCGATGACGGCTTTGTCGACGCTCGAATGGGCCTGGTCGGAGCAGTAGACGCGGAGGCGTTTGGTGAGGCCGCGGCGGCGGGAGTCGGGGTCGGCCATCTCGCGGGCGGCGGCGAGGGCGTGGAGGGTGCTGATGGAGGCGGTGTCGAAGATCTGCCCGAAGTAGTCTTCGGGCAGGCCGGACCATTGGCGGAGCCAGGCGAGGGCCACCTGTTCGAGCTCGGAGACGGCGGGGGTGGCCACCCAGTTGATGCCGTTCGAGTTGAGTGCCGCGGCGAGCATTTCGGCGAGGACGCCGGGGACGGAGCCGGTCGAGGAGAAGTAGTTGAAGAAGCGGGGGTGGTTCCAGTGGCCGACGGCGGGGAGGATCTGCGCCTCGAAGTCGGCGAGCAGTTGGGCGAGCGGTTCGCCGGTTTCGGGGCCTTGCGCGGGCAGGCGGTCGATCAGGTCGCCGGGGCGCATCCGGGGGGTAACCGGATAGCGGCGGGAGTTGGCGAGGTAATCGGCGATCCATTCGATCGCCTCGCGGGCCACCGGGCGGAAGGAGTCGACGTCGTGCATGGGAGTTACAGCAGCTGGAGATCCTGCTGCATGGCCGCGAGCCAGTCGGGGAACCAGGCGCGGAAGAGTTCGCGGTGGGCGAGCAGGTCGGGGCCGAGGCGGGTGGGGGCGAGGGCCATGGGGAAGCCGCGGAGGGCGAGGGCTTCCTGGACGCCGAGCGGGGTGGGCAGCGGGTCGATCTTGGCGATGAACTCGGCGAGGCGCTGGGCGAGGCGGGCCTGGGCGTCGGCGTTGCCGGTGGTGACGGCGCGGTCGAGGCCGGTGATGAGATCGGGAACGGCGCAGGCGCAGCCGGAGATGACGCCGTCGGCGCGGTGGCGGCGGGCGGCGAGGATGGAATCGTTACCGATGAGGAGAGTGAAGGGCTGGCGGTCGCGCTGGGCGGTGAGGGCTTCGAACAGGTCGAGATTGCCGCTCGAGTCTTTGATGCCGGCAAAGCGGCCGGTGGCGAGGACTTCGCAGGCGGTGGCGGCTTCGAGACCGGTGGTGAAGAAGGGGAGGTTGTAGAGGAAGGTGGGCGGGAGGTCGGCGGCGTGGTCCGCGAAGCGGAGGTAGAACTCGCGGAGTTCCTGCTGCTTGTAGCGGAAGAAGTAGGGGGGCATCAGCAGGAGGCCGGCGGCGCCGCTCGAGGCGGCGTCGCGGGCGAGGGTGAGCGCGCCTTCGAGCGTCGAATGCGAGACGTTGACGAGCAGCGGAACGCGGCTGCGGCGGATGGCCATGTGGGCAAAGCGCATGCGCTCTTCGACGTCGAAGTGGACAAACTCACCGGTGGCGCCGAGCAGGGCGATGCCGGTGACGCCGTGGCCGACGAGGAAGTCGATAATATCGAGCGCGGGGCCGATGTCGATGGTGTGGCCGGAGGGACGGCGGACGGTGACGAGGGCGGCGAGGGGGCCTTGAATGGGGGGCATAAGCGAAGAATCTCCTAGTTTACCCCCGGATGCGACGCCGGAATTTTCCCAAAGTTCCTGTATACCGCCGGACCGGCTGATGCGTCCTAAGCAAAATGAAGTTGCGTTTGCTTCTTACCACCTGCAGCATCTTGGCTTGGCCCGCGGTAGCGGCGGAGTATTTTCCGTTAGCGGTGGGCAACCAATGGGTTTATCGGCTGGATGGGGCGGCCGAGAGGGTGGTGACCACGATCGGGCAGACGAGGGAGGTGGAGGGCCAAACCTATTTTGTGTACGCCGGGCTGGACGGGGCGAGCGTGTTGCTGCGGCGGAACGCGCAGGGCCAACTGCTGGTGCGGCAGCCGGACGGGGCGGAGGGGCTGTGGGCGGATTTCGCGGCCGACCGCTGGGAGACGGCGCTGGCGCCCTGCCCGGGGGCAGCGGCGGTGGAGGCGCGGGATAGGCGGGTGGAGTTGGGCAGGAGTTCGTTCGCCGATGGTCTGGTGGTCCGCTATGCGGCGGGGACGTGCGGGGAGGGGGGCGTGGTGCGGGAGGTGTTTGTGCCGGGGGTGGGGCTGGTGGAGCGGGAGATCTGGTCCGGTGGCGGGCGGCGGGTGTACCGGTTGACCTACGCGCGGGTGGGCGGGGTAGCGGTGTTCGGCGGCCCGGAGCACTCCTTCCGGCTGAGTCTGGACCGCGCGAGCTATCCGCCGGAGTTTGAGTTTCAGGCGCGGATGACGCTGGAGAACTCCACCGGCAAGCCGCTGCGGCTCGAGTTTGGCAGCGGACAAAGCTTCGATCTGTTCCTGAAGGACGCCCGGGGCAACCCGGTCTACCAATGGTCGGCGAACCGGATGTTTCCGATGATGCTGCGGGAGGAGACCGTGGAGGGGGAGAAGAACTGGACGGCGACGGACCGGCTGCGGCTGGAGCCGGGGGAGTATGTGATGGAGGCGGTGCTGGCTACGCGGGGTGGCCAGCCTTACCGGGCGACGGTTCCGTTGACGGTGATCCGGTAAGCTGGTAGTATCAAGAGGGAAAGTTCTGTCAAGGATTGGTATTTCTGTAAATGGCAAATCATGTTTCGGCTTTGAAGCGGGTCCGCGTTACCGAGAAGCGCACCGAGATCAACCGCATGCGCAAGTCCCGCCTCCGCACCGCCATCAAGCGGGTGCGTAAGCTGATTGCGAGCAAGGACGCCACCGGCGCGGTGGCCGCGTTGCCGTCGGTTTTCTCGATCGTCGACCGCTCCGCCAAGTGGGGCATCATCAAGAAGAACACCGCCGCTCGCTACAAGTCCCGCGTTTCGGCCCACATCAAGAAATTGGCGGCGTAGACCGTTCGGTCTCCCGTTGGCAGGTTTCGAGCTTTACCGCCCGCGCTAAGTACTTAGCGCGGGCTTTCTGCGTTGTAGTCAGGACGGAGTGATCTGTATGCGGAGACATCTTGCTGCCCTTCTATTCGCGGCGCCGCTGCTGCTGGCCCAATCGCCGGCGCTGAGCGGCACGGTGTTCAACGCAGCCTACGCCGAGGTGAAGCTGCTGCAGGGCACCGAGGAGCGGGCGCGGACGAGCGCCGGCGGCGATGGCGAGTACGCCTTTCGCGGCGTGGCGGCGGGAGATTACCAGGTGGTGGTCAATGGACGACGTTTGGTCGATGTCACCTTGCGCGATAAGGCGCAGGTGCTCGACCTCCACTACCGGGAGGCATCGGCGGGGCCGGGTATCCGGGTGGGGGGCGACCGGATGTCCGCCAAGTTGCTCACGAAAGTTCCGCCGGTGTATCCGGCGGCGATGAAGGCGCAGCGGATAGAGGGCCCGGTGTGGCTCGAGGTGGACGTGGACCAACAGGGAGCCGTCACGGCGGCCGAGGTGATCGCCACGCCGCACGCGGAGCTGACCGCATCGGCGGTGGCCGCGGTCCGGCAGTGGGTGTACCAGACGACCCTGCTGAATGGCCAGCCGGTGGCGGTACGCACCGCCGTCCGGGTGAACTACACGCTTACGCCGTAAGCGCCAGAATCAGCTGCTCCATGATGATGCGGTCATCGGGGCGGATGTCGCGCAGGCCGCGGTCGGCGCGGAAGAGCCCCTGTACGGCGGAGCGCATTTGCGGCAGGGTGAAGGCCTGGGCGGTCTGTGCCACCTGTTCGGCGCGGGCCTTCCACATGGGCACGCCCTGGCGGGAGAAGTACTGCTGGATCTGTGCGGCGCCGACGAGGCGCGCCTCTTTCGCCGTGATGGCCATGCGGAACTGCCCGGCCAGAAAGCTCAACGCGAGGGGCAGATATTCGCCCTCGCGGACCAGCGTATCGAGCACTTCGAGGGCGGCGCGGCGGTCGCGGCGGCCCATGGCGGCGACGAGGGCGAAGATGGTGGCCTCGCGGGCGTCGGGCACCATTTTCTGGATCTGCTCGAGGCCGACGGGCCCGCCTTCGCCGGTGAGCAGCCCGAGCTTTTCGATCTCGATGGCGATGCGCGTCGAGTTATTGCCGGTGGCCTCGACGAGCAGCTCCATGGCGTCCGCGGTAAGGCGCAGGCCGGCGTCGCGGGCGAGCAGTTGGGCGAGGGCGCGGGCTTCAAGGGGCGTGGGGTGGGGGAACTCGACCTGTCCGCCGATGCAGCCGTAGAACTTCTGCACGCGTTCGATCTTGGCCTTGTCGTCGCCGTCGAACTCGAAGCGGCTGCACTGCAGGATGACGATGACGCCCGGGGGTGGGTTCTTGAGATAGCGGGCCACGGCGTCGGCGCCGCCTTCGGCGTCTTTGCCGCGGGGGAGAGCGAGTTCGGCCGAGGTGATCCAGAGGACGCGCTTGGTGGCGAACAGCGAGTAGGAGCAGGCGTCGTCCATGGCTTCGGCGAGCGATAGCTCGTCGAGGTCGAGGCGGGTGAGGCCCTCTTCGCGCTCGGTGCCTTCGGCGAGCCAGTATTCGATGAGCGCGCGGCGGCACTTGTCGCGCCGGTAGGCATCGGGGCCGATGAAGAGGTAGGCCGGCAGCAGGCGGCCGAGCTTGATCTGGGTAAGAAACTGGTCCGGGGTGAGCGCCATTTAGAATCCCGAGAGGACTGCGCTGACGATGGTGCGGGCGACGTCGCGGCTTAACCGATCGAGCGCCGTCTCCGACTCTTCAAAGTACTGCGCCTGATCGATGGAGATTTCGTAGCGTTCGCGCACTTCCATGTTGGCGCGGGTGAACAGCACTTTACCGGAGGCACGGTCGGTGAGGGTGACCTGGAGGACAACGGAGACCTGGACGCCGGCGGCGCGGCCGGTGACCTGGTCGACGACGGTGGGAAAGGCGGTGTAGGTTAAGACCGAGCCACGGAGCGTGGCGTCGGCGTCGTTGGGGTCGGCGACAATCTGGTAGCGGGTGCGGGTGAGGAACTCGCGGCTGATGGCGCTGCCGAGGCGGTCGGAGATTTTGTAGCGGGTGGTGAGATTGCCGAAGGTGGGGATGGCGATGGTGCGGACGGTCTTGGGCAGGAGGTCGGCTTTGCCACCGACGTGGTAGCCGCAGCCGGTGAGGCCGAGGGCGGAGAGGAGGGCGCGGCGCTTCATAACAGCTCTCGCACGACGTCCACGGCAATTTCGGCGCAGAGCTGATGATTGTCGGCGGCGAGCCAGAACCAGCAGGCGCGGCTGTCGTTGTGGTCGACCTCGACGGCGCCGACGGCGTAGCCGGACTGGCCGGCCATGTTGACGTTGTTGGGCGGGTCGAGTTCGTCGGTGCGGAGGTCGATGCCTTCCTGTCTCAGATGGTCGAGCAGCGCACCGATCCGGACGCCGGCGGCGAACTCCACCCAGAGCGAGACGGCGTAGCCGTGAAAGACCGGCGCCTGCACGAGGCGGAGCGAGGGCATGGGAACGACGCCGTCGATGGCGAGCATCGAAGCGAGGTCGCGCTCGATGCGCTTCTCGCGGCCCGCCCAGCCGATGGTGGACTCCTCGCCGGGGCGGGCGATGAGATTGAAGGCGACCTGTTCGCCGAAGACCTCTTTGGGCAGGGGCTTGAAGGTGAACAGGCCGATGGCCTGGCGCTGAAGTTCGTTGATGGCGCGGAGGCCGCTCATGCTGGCCGGTTCGAAGATGGTGGCGACGGCGCGGCGGACCGGCTGGCTCTGGTGGAGGTGGGTGAGGAAGTGGGCCAGCAGGTAGGCGGCCGGGTGGGGGATGGAATGGACGACCGGGCCCTCCGGTGGCTTCGTTTCGAAAAACGGGGCGCGGACGCGGGAGGCGGGTTGGGCGGCGAGTTCGCCGGTGAGATCGATGACGGGGGCGCGGCCGTGATGTTTCTGGACGAGGGAGAAGGCGACGCGGGCCTCTTCGGCGCCACCGCTCAGGACGATGACGCGGGCCGCGGCGATCTGCTCGCCATCGAGGGCGGGAATGACGGCGGGTTCGTCGTCGTCGTCGGAGGAGGACGGGTCGATCATGGCGCTGACGCCTTCGCCGGCCGCGGCCGGGGTTAGGTGCGCCTTCAATCCGGCGTCTTCAAAGCGGGCCTGGAAGTCTTTGC
>JADCJL010000203.1 GCA_020247055.1 Acidobacteriaceae bacterium
AGCGGGACGAGCATGGCGACGCCGATGGTAGCGGGAGCGGCGGCGCTGCTGGCGCAGAAGTTCGGGGCGGCGATAACGCCGGATGCCATTAAGGCGAAGCTGATGAAGTCGGCGAGTAAGTCGTTCCCGACGCGGAGCACGTTCGGGGGGCAGACGATTCAGTATGACCTGTTCACGGTGGGGGCGGGGTATCTGGATGTGATGGGGGCGTTGAACAATACCGAAGCGGTGCCGGCCGGGAAACCGGCGCTTTCGCCGAGCGTGGTTTATACGTGTGGCGCGGAGGGCGGCACGGGCTGTGTGCAGGTTGCGCACGCGGCGAACTCTCTGTTTTCGAGTTCGCCGAGCCTGACGAGTTTATGGGGGGACCGGTCGGTGTGGGGTGGTTCGGTGTTGTGGGGAGACAGCTTGTTGTGGGGCGACAGCGTGGTTTGGGGGGATTCGCGGAGCACGGGGTTCAGCCTGCTGTGGGGGGATAGTTTGCTGTGGGGCGATAGCTTGCTGTGGGGGGATCTGACGCTGGTGAACTCGCTCAACATCATGGGACAGGGGGACCGGTAGCGCAGGCAGGCGCCGGGGTGGCAAGACGAGGCGGGGGGATGGTGAGCCTCCCGCTCCGGCGCCTTCTTGTTTGGTTTGTTCTGGGCGGACGGTGACCTTCGGCTGAGGGGGGCCAAGGACTGCGCCGGAGAATAGTAAGAATGCCGCGATGCGGCATCGCACGTGGGCGGCGTGGATTCCGGGTTGGTCTCTAACTTCGGAGAGGGCTGGGGTTGTGCGCGAGCGGGTGAGGGGGCGGGTTGGACTGCGGTAGATGCCCTATTCTCGGGCCGAGGGGAACGTAAACCCGTACGGCGGGACCAGCGAAAAATGGTTCTTTTGATGGGTATGGCGGCGCGATTTTATCGGGGAGAATTAGATCGTTGGTACCTGTTACGCGGGCTCGTTTGCCGCGCTGTCCGCCTCGACGGAAGTGGACCGACTTAGTTATCCCGCGGAATGCCAGGATAACCAGTCTAACTCTGGAGATAGATTCGCTTGATTACGTCTTACCCTATCCGGTGTATCCATAAATGCCAACGGCTGGCTGCTTTGTTCTTGCTCGCATCGGCGACGCTGTGCGGGCAGGAGGATAAGCTGGCGCCAGATTTGGCCGGCGTGGGGATGGACGAGACGGTGGATGTAATCCTCCAACTGGAGGAGGAGCCGGCGGGGCGCGGGGCGCGGCGGCAGGGTTTGGCGCTGGCGGGATTGGCGGGGGGATTGAATCTGAGCGCACACCGGCCGGTGAAGGAGTTGGGGCTGATTGGGGGCGTTTCGGCGCGGGTGAGCGGGGCGGGTTTGGCGGCGCTGGCGCGGGACCGGCGGGTGAAGTATATTTCGCCGGACCGGGCGGTGGAGGCGACGCTGCAACACGCGATTCCTGCGGTGGGGGCGAATGCGGCGCACGCGACGGGCTTCGACGGCCGGGGAATCGGGATTGCGGTGATTGACAGTGGGGTGAGTGCGCACCCCGATCTGACGGACGACGGGTGCGCGCAGAGCAGGGTGGTGTACCGGGAGAACTTTGTGCCCCGGGCGGCGGATGTGGTGATGATTTCCATGCTCTACGCCAAGGGCTACCCCGATGTTTACGGCCACGGCACCCACATTGCGGGCATTCTGGCGGGAAACGGGAGGTGTGCGGGAGAGAACAAGGGACAGGCAATCATCGCGAACGCCCCGGCGCCGCAGGTTCAGTTTGTAGGGGTAGCCCCGAAGGCGCATCTGGTTGACCTGCGGGTGCTCGGCTGGAACGGCAAGGGCACCGATTCCTCGGTAATTCAAGCGATCGAGCGCGCCATTCAACTGAAGGCGCAGTACAACATCCGGGTGATCAATCTTTCGCTCGGCCGGCAGGTGAAGGAGTCCTCGGCGCGGGACCCGCTTTGTCAGGCGGTGGAACGGGCATGGCAGGCGGGAATCGCGGTGGTGGTGGCGGCAGGCAATCGGGGCCGGCTCGAAACGGTGACAGACAGGGGTGGCAACACCTATCGGATCGATGGGTACGGCACGATCGGGTCTCCCGGGAATGATCCGTTCGTGATCACGGTGGGCGCGATGCGGGATATGGGCACGGCGACGAGAAGCGATGATCTGATGGCGTCGTTTAGCTCCAAGGGCCCGACGGGCATCGACCGGATCGTGAAGCCGGACCTGGTAGCGCCGGGCAACCGATTGTTCGCGGCAAACCCGCTGAATCCCGTGACATGGAACAATCAGCTGCGCGGGGCGTTTCCGTCCAACCGGACGGGCACCACTACTGGTCAAGAGGGTGCTTTTCTCGAACTGAGCGGGACGAGTATGGCGACGCCGATGGTGGCGGGAACGGCGGCGCTGCTGGCGCAGAAGTTTGGGGCGTCGATTACGCCGGATGCGATCAAGGCGAAGCTGATGAAGTCGGCTACCAAGTCGTTTCCCAGCCGCAGCACGTTTGGGGCGCAGACGATTCAGTACGACATCTTCACGGTGGGGGCAGGTTATCTGGATGTGATGGGCGCAATGCATCATGCCGAGGCGACGCCGGCGGGAAAGCCGGCTTTATCCCCCCGGGTGATTTACACTTGCGGGGCGGCTGGGGGAAGGGATTGTGTGAGAGTTGCGCACGCCGCCAACTCTCTGTTTGGGAGTTCGGCGAGCAGTACGGCGACCTGGGGAGACCGGTCGGTGTGGGGTGGTTCGGTGCTGTGGGGGGATAGCGTGCTGTGGGGGGACAGTGTGCTGTGGGGGGACTCGCGGAGCAGCGGTTTCAGCCTGCTGTGGGGGGATAGCGTGCTGTGGGGCGACAGTGTGCTGTGGGGGGATGCTGAGATACTCAACTCGATGACGGTTCTGGGCCAAGGGGACCGGTAGCGCACGCGAGCGCCGGAATTGCAATACGATACGGGGATGGTTTTCCTCCCTTTCCGGCGCCTGCTTCCTCTTGTTTTCTGCGGTCTTGGCTTATGGGCGCAGCCACCCTACGACATTCTCCTCAAGGGCGGGCATTTGATTGATCCGAAGAACGGGATTAATGCCCCGCGCGATCTGGCGATAAAAGACGGCAAAGTGGCGGCGGTGGCCGCGGCGATTCCGGCGGCGCAGGCGCGGAAGACGATTCTGATTCCGGGGTTGTATCTGACGCCGGGGTTGATTGACCTGCACGCGCACGTTTTTGCCGGGACGGGCGGGCACATGCTGGCGGGCGGGGATTCGAGCATTCATCCGGACAGCTTCGCGCAGAGCGTGGGGGTGACGACGGTGGTGGATGCGGGGTCGTCGGGGCGGCATAACTTTGCCGAGTTCCGGCGGACGGTGGTGGACCGGGCGCGGACGCGGGTGCTGGTGCTGCTGAACTTGGGCGGCAAGGGGATGACGGGGGACAGCCACGAGCAGGACGTGGACGATATGGACGCCAAGGCGGCGGCGGCGGTGGCGATGGCGAACCGGGACGTAATTGTGGGCTTTAAGGTGGCGCACTACAACGGGCCGGACTGGACGCCGGTGGAGCGGGGCGTGGAGGCGGGGGAGATGGCGAAGCTACCGGTGATGATCGATTTTGGCGCGTTTCACATTGCGCGGCCGTTTCAGGAGCTGGTACTGAAGAAGCTGCGGCCGGGCGATATCTACACGCATGCCTTCTATGCGCCGGTGCCGTACTTTGACGCGAGCGGCAAGCTGCTGCCCTATCTGGGAGAGGCGCGGAAGCGGGGGGTGCTGTTCGACGTGGGGCACGGGGGGGCGGCGTTTGAGTTCAAGCAGGCGGCGCGGGCGGTGCGGCAGGGCTTTCCGCCGGATACGATTTCGACCGATGTGCACTCGGGGAGTTTGAACGCGGGGATGAAGAACCAGTTGAACGTGATGAGCAAGTTTTTGAACATGGGACTGCCGCTGGCGGATGTGGTTTTCCGGTCGACGTGGAACGCGGCGAGGGCGATTCACCGGGAGGAGCTGGGGCATCTGTCGGTGGGGGCGGTGGCGGATATTGCGGTGTTGCGGCTGGAGCAGGGGGACTACGGGTTTGTGGACTCGTGGGGAGCGGGGCTGCGGGGAACCAAACGGCTGGCGAATGAGCTGACGCTGAAGGACGGGTACGTGATTTACGACACCAACGGACGGACGCGGGAGAGTTGGGACAAGCTGGGGGATTATCAGCCGCAGGGGGAACCGTGGTGGGACCAGACGCGGTCGAGCGGGCCACTGCGGCGGGGCCGGGCAAAGTAGGTTGGCGTAATCAGAAATTTCCTAAACGAAGCGCGGAGCGGAGCGATATGGAGAGAGTTCCTAAAACTTTTCTGAAGGGCTCTATCCACTCCGCCACGTCGCGGTGTGTGGGCATGAGGCACGAACTTTTTGCTTCCACGCGCATTGCGGCTATTGGTGATGGTGATTGGTTGGGCGGGGCGGGCGCTGGCAGCCGAAAGGCTGCC
>JADCJL010000204.1 GCA_020247055.1 Acidobacteriaceae bacterium
CTTCCGATCTACGGTTCATCCCCAACAGTCTAGCTCACTCAATCCCCCATCAGCTTCCCGTAAGCCCCCAAGCCCGGATAGTGGTCGCAGACCGCCTTGAGCGCCGCCGTCAGCGGAATGGCCAGCACCAGGCCAATCCCCCCCCACAGAAAGCCCCAAAACATCAGCGCCACGGTCACCACCAGCGGGTTCAGATGGACCCGCGCCCCCACCATCTTCGGATACAACAGGTTCAAGGCCATCAAATGGAAGAACGCCACGGTCGAACCAATCACCACGTACGCCGTGAGGTTGTCATAAACGGTCAGCGCGGCAAACACCGGCGGTAGAATCGCCAAAGGCAATCCGATGTACGGCACCAGAGAGAGAAATCCGCTGAGCGGCCCCACCAGCAGCCAGTAGGGGACCTTCACCATCCAAAAAAATCCGGTGCTCACCACCGCCAGCACCATCCCCAAAAGGAAGTTGCCCACCACATACGCGCGCGTCATCCGCGCAATCCCGTCCATCGTCGCCGAAGCGATCAAACGCGATTCCCCCTCAAACACCCGCAGAAAGTTGTAAACAAAATGGTCCCGCCAAGCCAGCATGAAGTAGACCAGAAACGGTACAAACGAAACCATCAGCGCAATGTCATAAAACTGCTGCCAGTTTGAATACAGATACTCCACCAGCGGCGAGCGCTCCGGCCGAATCCGCACCTCCTGCACCGCCGGCGGCAACAGAGGCGACATCGGCGGATCCGTCGTCCGCCGCCTCCGCTGCTTCTGCTGCTCGGCCAACTGCCGCTCCCGTTCGAGCCGCAAAGCCTCCATCTCGCGCACCCGTTTCGGGGCCATCATGTCGTTAATCGTCTTCTCGGCGCTCTCGACCTCCATCAGAACTTTATCGCTGAGATCGTTCACCCGCCGCGTGTAGCTCGGCATTTCATCCCACAATCCCTGCGCCTGCGAAAAGGCGAGCAACGCCCCCAGATACATCACCAGCAGCGCCAATCCGCACACCAGAAAACTCGCAAATCCCCGCGGCAACCGGAGCCGCATGAAGAACCGCACCAGCGGATCCAGAATAAACGTGATGAAAATGCCCACCAGCAGCGTCACCAGCAGCAGCCGCCCCAGGTACAACAACGCACACAACACCCCCAGCGTGAACAACACACTGCCCGTGTTGCGGACCTTGATAATCGGTAACAGCGAAGGATCTTGCGTGGACAAGAGAAAAAATCCGATTATCCGTTAATCTAACATATGGATAGATGCGCATCCTGGCTCTCGACTACGGACGCCGCCGAATCGGCATCGCCCTCAGCGATCCCCTCGGCATCATGGCCCACGGCCAGCAGACCCTCCAGCGCGTCAACATCCGCACCGATATCGCCGCCCTCAAAGACCTCATCGAGCGGCAGGAGGTCCGCCAGATCGTTGTCGGCAACCCCCTCCACATGACCGGCCAGGAGAGTGAACTGTCCCGCGAAGCCCGCGCCTTCGCCTCCCGCCTCGCCGCCGAAGCCGGCGTCCCGTTCCTGCTGTGGGATGAACGCCTCTCTTCCCGGCAAGCCGGCCGCTACCTCGCGGAGTCCGGCCGCACCAAAGGCCCCCGCGGCGCCGTCGACCGCATGGCTGCCGAACTCATCCTCAACAGCTACCTGGAATCCATCCGATGAAGCGTCTTCGCTGGCCCTTGGCCGCCGTCTTCCTGCTGGCCGCCGCCGCCATCGCGTCGCTCTTCCTCCCTGCCGCCCCCACCCCTGCCGGCGCCCTCCTCAACATCAGCCACGGCTCCTCCACCCGCCAAATCGGCGCCCAACTCGCCCGCCAGGGCATCCTCCGCTACAGCTGGCAGCTCCCTCTCGCCCGCCTCCTCCAGCCCAACCGCACCCTCCAGGCCGGCGAGTACGAATTCAACCAGCCCGCCACCCCCTGGCAGATCTTCGACCGCCTCGCCCGCGGCGACGTCCACTTCTACCTCCTCCGCATCCCCGAAGGCTACAACATCTTCGACATCGCCAAAGCCGTCGCCGAGCCAGGCCTCATCTCCGAAACCGAATTCCTCGCCGCCGCCCGGAACCCCCAGCTCATCCAGGACCTCGCCCCCGGCGCCCCCACCCTCGAAGGCTTCCTGTTCCCCTCTACCTACCGCCTCACCCGCGCCACCACCGCCCAAACCCTCTGCGCCCAAATGGTCGCCCAGTTCCGCCGCGAATGGGCCGCCCTCCGCCCCACCCAACCCGTCCTCCCCACCGTCACCCTCGCCTCCCTCGTCGAGAAAGAAACCTCCGTCCCCGCCGAACGCCCCCTCGTCGCCGGCGTCTACGCAAAGCGCCTCGCCCTCGGCATGAAGCTGGACGCCGACCCCACGACCATCTACTCCGCCCTCCTCCTCGGCAACTGGCGCGGCGCCATCTACCGCTCCGATCTCGACCGCCCCCACCCCTACAACACCTACAAAACCATCGGCCTCCCCCCTGGGCCCATCGCCAACCCCGGCGCCGCCGCCCTCGCCGCCGCTCTCCATCCCGCTACCACCGACAACCTCTTCTTCGTCGCCCGCGCCGACGGATCCGGCGCCCACCGCTTCTCACCCAACGCCGCCGCCCACCAGCGCGCGGTGGCCGATTACCGCCGTGGCCAGCAAAAAACAGCAACTCCAACAACTCCTCACGCCGCCCCCCAGCGCGCCAATTGACGAGGTCCGCGCCGCCGAACTCGCCCGCGCCCTCGCCCCCATCTCCCCCGCCTACCTCCGCCAACTCCTCCGCGCTTCCGGTCTACCCCTGTCCCCCACCGTCGAAGGGGTCGTTCAGGACTCGCTCGACCACCTCGCCCGCACCCTCTCCGCCCTCTCCTCCGTCTACCCCCAGCAACCCCAACAAACCCGCGCCCTCGTCCTCGAAGCCAAAGCCCACGCCAAACTCGCCCTCCGCCGCGCCCCCCACCGTGCCGACCGTCAGCAAAAAATCGACTGGATGATCCGCTGGCTCGAAAACCCCACCATCTTCCCCCTCTGGGTCCAACTCCAGCAGCGCGCTACTGGAACTCCACCTGCCGCACCTTAATCACATCCCCCGCCAACTCCCCCGTCACCTTCGCCTTCAAATCCTTCTCCCGCCCAAGCTTCTTCAACTGCCCCAGCGTGCGCGCATTCCCCCCCTCATCAAACTTCACAAACTTCCCATCCGCCAGCACCAACCCATACCCACCCTTGGCGCAGTTCACCGCACACTCCCGCGTATGCGACGCCAGGTCCTTCCCCTTACACATCACATCCACCACCGTCCCCGTCCACGTCTCCGCCGCCATCCCCATCACCACAACCACCATTCCAATCAGCACTCTCATGCCTGCATCATAGCCGAGTCCCGACCCGAGCGCCAATTCCCGACCTAAGCGAAATCACCTAGGGACTAATGTTCTGAATCCCTGAGTCGATATTCTGCTCATGCAGTCGAACGAGTACTTCAGCCTCTCCGTCACCGGCGCCAGCCTATGCCTTGTTGCCTTCCTCCTGCGCACCTTCCGCAAGCAGGTACGCAACCGGCATATCCGCCGCATCGAATCCCGCCTGGGCAACTGGTAAAAAATATTGATCGAAGCCCAAGGCTTCGGCAGTTTCTGATTGAAGCCCAAGGCTTCGCCAGTTTATAGTAGTGATTTCGTGGCCTCTTTTCCCCAAATCGGCGCGCGGCTCCTCCCGCTCAACAAGGATCTTACCGATCCGTTAGCCCCCCGCCGGGAAGCGGCCCTCTTTTATGGCCTCTTCCTTCGTGGCCACTCTGTCGACTCCCTCCGCCGCGATATCGATGTTCCCGTACCGCTGCTCAAAAAGTGGGAGTCGGGCCGCCAGTACGAAGGCAACTTCCGCGACAACCTCCGCCAACTCTACAACTACCGCAAACAGGTTCTTGCCATCTTCGACGAACTCGTCCTCAACGAACGCGGACGCAACCGTCTGCAATAACCCGTCGTAGAATCGGGGTATGCGGTTACCCCTTTATCAGGTCGACGCGTTCACCTCCAAGCTCTTCAGCGGCAACCCGGCTGCCGTCTGCCCGCTCGAATGCTGGCTGCCCGACTCCGTCCTGCAGCACATCGCCGCCGAAAACAACCTCGCCGAAACCGCCTTCTTCGTCAAAGAACCCGAAGGCTACCGTCTCCGCTGGTTCACCCCCACCGTCGAAGTCGATCTGTGCGGCCACGCCACCCTCGCCGCCGCCTTCGTCCTCCTTGAATGCCTCGGCCTCCCCGCCGACCAGGTCACGTTCCAATCCCGCAGCGGCCCCCTCACCGTCCACCGCCAGGCCTATCTCTACACCCTCGACTTCCCTTCCCGCCCCGGCTCCCCCGTCCCGGTCACCGACGCTCTGTCCGCCGCGCTCGGCGCCGCCCCCGAGGCCGCCTACCAGGCCCGCGACCTCCTCTGCGTCTTCCCCTCGGAGGCCGCCGTCGCGGCTCTCTCTCCTGACATGAAGGCCCTCGCCGCCCTCCCCCACTTCGCCGTCATCGCTACCGCCCCGGGGCGCCACTGCGACTTCGTCTCCCGCTTCTTCGCCCCCGCCCAGGGCATCGACGAAGATCCTGTCACCGGCTCCGCGCACTGCACCCTCACCCCCTACTGGGCCGCGCGCCTCTCGAAGCCTACCCTCTCCGCCCGGCAGATCTCCGCCCGCGGCGGCGACCTCCTCGTCGAACACGCCGGCGACCGCGTCAAGATCAGCGGCCGCTGCGTCCTCTACCTTGAAGGCTTCGCCAGCGTCGCCATCTAATTGCGCCCCCGCCCCCGCATCCGGCTCACCCCAAGAGCCGGGCGCGGTCGCGCGGTCCTCCCGCCGGAGCGACCTGCTCGCCGAACCCGCCGGCGACCGCGTCAGAATCAGCGCCCGCTGCGTCCTCTACCGCGCAGGCTTCCCCAGCGTCGCCATATAGTTCCGCCATCCGCCCAGCGCCGTAATCTCGGTCGCCCCCGCCGCGGCATACGGCTCACACAAAAAGCCCTGCACCGTCGACCCGTCCTCGAGCACGAGCGACCCGATCGACAGCGGCGCCGGCACCAGCGCCACAAAACTGCCGTAGTGCTCCACCGGCATCGCCCACACCTCTACCTCAATCCCCTGCCCCACGGCCTCCTCCGTCCGCACCAGCCCCGGCTTCGGCGGCGTCGTCCCCGGTAGCGCGTAAAAGCGGTAGTGCCCCGCCGTCCGCGTCGTCCGCAGCCGTTTGGCCCCCCGTTCGGTCAACTGCCCGTTCAGCGGCATGCCGCTCAAATGCGCCCCCACCACGGCCACCGCTACGCAGCCCGGCGGCACCGTCGCAGCCGCCATGGCCGGCGTCTCGCTCAGCCGCGCCATCGTCCCGCCCAGGTGCCGTCCCTGCGCCCGGTGCAGCCGGTCGCCCATCTGCAACAGCCCCTTTTCGCAAAACGCCGGCGCCATCAGCGTCACGCCAAACGGCAACCCGTTCCCGCGGAAACCCGCCGGCAACGCCACGGCGCTCAGGTCCAGCAGATTCACGAAATTCGTGTAGTAGCCCAGATTGGTATTCAGCTGCACCGGATCCGCCTCCACGGCCGCGATCTTGTAGATCGTCCCCGTCGTCGGCAGCAACAGCACATCCATCCTGGCCCACTCCGCTTCGGTCCGCCGCCGCAGCGCCGCCAGCTTGTACTCGGCTTCAAACCCATCCTGCGCCGAATACCGGCTCGCCCCCTGAATGATCTTCCGCACCACGGGGTGCATCGCCTCCGCCTGCGCCGCCACGAACGACGAGATCGCCGCCAGCCGCTCGCTCACCCACGGCCCCGAGTACAGCAGATCCGCGCTGTCCCGGAAGCCCTGAAAGTCGATGTCGACCTTCGTCCCGCCCAGGGCCTCCAACTGCGCCACCGCCCGCCAATACAAGGCCTCCGCCTCGGCATCGCCAAAAAACTCGAGCAGCTCCTTCTGCGGCACCCCGAACCGGAACGCCCCCACCGCCCAC
>JADCJL010000205.1 GCA_020247055.1 Acidobacteriaceae bacterium
GATAGTTTCGCGACCCAGACGCTGGACGACACCCCCGGCAAACGCGCCCCCGCCGCCGGGGCCGCTGTTTCGGATCGCGCCGCCCTCACCCCACGCTTTGACGTTGACGCTGAACGACGAAAGCGGCGTCAACGTCCAAGAACCCTGAGACGCGAGGTTCAGCGGCCCGTCCGTGTCGAGGTTCCAGATGGTCTTGCCGTTGACCGCCGGGGCAATCTGGAAAACGCGAACCCCTTGCTTCCGCCCATCCATCCCCTGAGCCTGCATCCTCATGCCGCCCCTGGACATGCTCTGAGAGCCCGCCGGGAGGGTCAGGGATTGGGCCAGAAGGCCCGTAGGACCGAGGGTGTTGACGGGCATGTTAGTAGCGGGTGCCCGCCGCGCGGAACACAATGCCGCCAGCCAGCGTCACACCAATCGCCACATACAGCGTGTCGGAAGCGCTCAGGAACAGCGGGTTGCTGTCCGAGAAGCCGAAGTCAACGATTGGCTGGCCGGCGGTCCCCGCCACCGTGTAGGCGTTCATCAACTTCGATTGAATAAGCCGCTTGGTCGTGCCGCCGTCGTTGGAGATATACAGTTGCAGTTCAGTCGCCGTGACCGTGGCGCGGGCCAGCGCCGTGAGGCTCGTGAGCCGCACCCCGTTAACCGCGGTCCGGGCCAGCTGCCCCAGCACCGCCGTGCCTCCACCCGTCACGCCCGATGTGGCGTTGGAGCCATGAGTGATGGTGTAGGTGTCCGCTGTCAGCACCGTCACGGTGTAGGCGCCAGACGGCGTGATGCCGCCGACCGCAGTCGCCCCGCTGAACGTAATCTGTATCCCAGTGAACAGGCCGTGATCAGGATGCAGGACCGTGACTGTCGGCTGCCCGTTCACCGTCGTGAACGGGTTGGGCGGCAGCAGGTCCTGACGGGTCAGCAGCACACTGTTGGTCGGCGTGTCGCCATACGTCGAGTTCGCCGTGGTGGCGACGGCGGTAGCCGACCAAGGGCGCTGCGGCGTGACGATTGAACTTGGAGTTACGGGCATGGGGTTCAGTCCTTATAGAGCGGCGGCCAGTGCGATGACCTGCGCCAGCGAGGGGCCGGTCGACGCGATGGTGATGGAGCCAGTGCCGTTGGTGATGCTGATGCCCGTCCCCGCCGTGAGCGTGGCCTTCGTCAGCGTGTTGCCGGTGTTGTTACCGATCAGCAGTTGCCCGTTGGTGTAGGACGTCTGGCCCGTGCCGCCGTTGGCGGTGGGCAAGGTGCCGTTGACACCTGCCGACAGGGAGACCGTGTTCTTCTCCCACAGGCTGTTGGTGCTGTTGAACACGATGGTCTGGCCGTTGGACGGCGACTGCGCGGCCACATCGTGCAACTCGTCCAACTCGTAGCCGTTCTGCACCTTGACGAACAGCAAGCCCTGCGTCGGGTGAGCGTGCTCAACCACCGCCACATAGACGAGGTGCAGGGGGGCGTAGGGCTTGGCCGCCGTAAGCGCGCCGGCGGTCACACCGCTGAGATACAACTGCTGGCCGTCTGTGTAGGCCGAGGTGTCCACGTTCGCCACGCGCCCGATCACGGTGACAGTGCCGTTGGTGTTGTTGGGCAGATCCGCGGCTATAAGCCCGAGGGTCTGCGCCGACGTCGCGTCGGTATCCGCCCGCGCCCGCGCGACGGTGGGAACCTGGCCGACGGCGCCGTTGATGTAGACCGCCGTGCCCTTCGGCAACGTGCTGCCGGTGGCGTTGCGGACTCGCACGATCATGTTGGTCGACGCCGCCACGGCGAGGTCGATAGCCGTCGTGCCTGTGACCACGACCGACCCGTCAGCCGAAGCAACCGTCTGCACGGCGGTGTCGGCCTTCACGCCCTGCGCCGCCGTGGCGTAAGCCGTGGAGTTGGTGGTCGCTGCGGTCCCGAGGCCGAGGTTCGTGCGCGCCGCCGCAGCGGTCGTGGCGCCCGTGCCGCCGTTGGCCAGAGCCAGAGTGCCGCCAAGGACGACGGCCCCGTTGGTCGGCGTCGACGGCGTCAGGCCGGTCGTGCCGCCGCTGAACGACGAGACCGCTGCGCCGGCGATGTTCAGCGTGGAGAACTTCACCTTGTAGGTGACGCCGCCGATGATGTAGGGCAGGTAGCCGTTCGCGTCCGCCCCGAAATACTCGGTCAGTTGGGAGATGCGCGTCGGGACGAGGTTGCTGGGAACGCTCACGGCAGCAGGAACTCCTCAAAGTCCTCGGTGACGAGGAAGTAGTCGCCGTTCTCCAGAATCACGCCTGCGGGGTCCGTGGCGATGCTCTCGTCGGGCCGCACGAAGCGCAGCGTGATGTCCTCGGTCTGGCGAGCCGGAAGCCGGTAGGGGTCGAACTCGTCGAGGTCGTCCTTGCAGACCATCAGGCCCGGGAAGTTCGGATCGGATTGCAGGTCGTCAAGCGAGAACTTGCGACTGCACCGCGCGCACAGCGCAATGCCAAGGGTCGAGCGGCCACGGGTGTCAAGGTAAAGCGGCATCGGGCTTACCTCGTGTAGGCGCTGATGTTGGGCGCCCAGCGGATGGGCGAGTTGTCGCGCTCCTCACCCCACGCCTCAAGTTCAGCCTGTAGGGCCTTGGCGTCGAGCAGCGGGATCATGTCGGCGGGCACTTCGGGGATTTCCGACGCCAGCTTGGCGGCGAGCATGGAGATTACAGCGTCGAGCCACCGCTGCGGGACCTCGACGTCGTCGGTCATCTTGCCGACGTCCATGATGTGCCGGTGGCGCCACGCGACGATCTGGTAGACGGTGGAGCCGGCGGCGGGCACCGGCCACAGGTGCATGACCGGCGCGGGAACCTGCCGGTCGAACCAGTATTGCAGGGGGCGGAGCGACTTGAACGCCTTGTTGGGCAGGTTGGTGTAGTCGTCCTTGTTCAGCCTGCCGAATGGGATTTCCGTCGGGTTGTTGCCGAAGTAGACCTGGCTGTAGGACAGCGTGCCGCTCGTGGCGCGCACCCGGAAGTAAGGCGCGGAGATGATCTGCGAGACGTCGAACCACGTCCACTCGCCGGCGGAGGCGGACGGCGTCTCGGACTGGACGGTGATCCATCCCACGCCGTCGGTAGACCGCTCGAAGATGATCGGCACGGCGGCTGCGGCCCACAGCACCCCGACGGTGGTGACGGGCGTGTCGGTGCCGAACGCTGTGCTGTAGGTGGTCGAGGTGACGGTGTTGGCGCCGGTCACTTCCTGCAAGACGCGCAGGTTGACGTTGAGGATGTCGACAGTGCCTGCGGGCAGGGTGACGTCGCTGACGCCCTCGTAGAGCGGCACGATGATCTTCTCAACGCACCACAGCGGCACGCCGCGATTGGCGAGGTTGGAGGTCAGCAGGTAAAGCTGGTCGCGAGCAATGTCGATCTGCTCGCCGGACACGGTCTCGGGCGGCATCTTCGCGCGCCGGAAGGCGTTGTCGATCACCCGTCGGGTATCGAACACCGTCTGCGAGATTGTGCCGGAGTAGGCCATGGCAGGTCCGCTGTTGGGGTCAGCAGTCCGCTAGTCACAGCAGACCTGTCTGGCGAGATTGTATAGGACTAGGGCCGGTCTAGCAACCGACCTTGCCGCCGTTGCGCATTTTGGTGGGCACGTCGGCGCCAGCCTTGCGGGCCTCGCTCAGGCCGATGGCGATGGCCTGCTTGCGGTTGGTGACTTCCGGCCCCTTCTTCGAGCCGCTGTGCAGCTTGCCGCGCTTGAACTCGCCCATGACCTTGCCGACCTTGGCCATGCCGCCCTTGGCGTAGTTGGCGGATTCCTCGGTCTCGTAGACCGTCTTGGTGCTGTTCTTGTAGCCCTTCATGGGTCGAGTCCTTGGTTAGCAGTCCCACGCCCGCCTGGCTTTGCGCAGGCGACTGTTTGGGTCTTTGGCGGCTTCGGGAAACATCTTCGCCTGTCCGGCGGAGCGGGCGCAGAAGGACTTGCGGCGGACCGCATCCTTCTCGGTCTTGGGGTTCGGGGCGGGCGGCTTCAGGCCCGGCTTGCCGGGATTGGCGCGGTTGTAGGAGGCGCGGCCCTTGGCATTAAGCCCACCGTCTGGGTCCTGTCCTGCTTTTCGGGTCCAAACCGGAGACTTGGCCTTGCCGCCCTCCGACATGTAGACCGTCTTCGTGGTGTCCGTGTAGCCCTTCATCGTCAGAAATCCGGCATGAGCGGGCCGCCGGAGCGGACGAGGGGTTGGCGCATGGCGGCCTCCAGAGAGCCCATGGCGCCCTGCTGCTGGCGCAGGGCGGGGTTCGACGCGGCGCCGGCGAACGGGGTGCCTTGGGCCTGACCCGGCGGCCCCGCGGCTCCCGGTCCCGAAGGAGCGGCGGGAGACGGGAGCGCACCTGCGGAGGGAACAGGCGGGCGGGGAGGCTGTCCGGGCGGCGCAACTTGCGCTCCATTGAACAGGCCCAAGGCTTCTTGGATGGCGGCTCTAGCCCGCTCTGTCTGCTCTCTGAGTGACAGGTCGTACGATCCGCCGTACATGGCTTACACCCACACGAGTTCGCCGACAATGGCGTTCAACCCGACAGCCGTCGCGTCGGCGTCCGCCGCGCCAGTCACCGTGGTGAGCCCAATGCCGGTGGTGAAGGTGAACGCGCCACCCTCGCTGTAGAACGTGTTGACGCCGTTCGGTGGGATGCCGATGGTCCGCACGACGCCCGTGCCCGCCGTAGGGGCGGTGGCCTGGTTGTGCAGCTTGACATAGACCCACGCCGCCGTGGTGTTGCTGAACGACCAGCCCAGCACCTTGCCCGCCGCCGCCTTGACGAGGGTCGGGTTGGTGGTCGCCGCCGACACGAGGTGGGTAGCCGACGATCCGGAAGCGGTTGCGCGGTACTGGACACCCACGTCGCCGATAAGCGCGGTGCTCGCCACAAGGGCGGGCTGGGTGAACGTCACCGTAGACGTGCCTTGCAGGGTCACCGGCATGGTGCTGTTGAACGGCTGCGGTCGCACACTGTTGACCGCGACGTTCACGGCACCGTACTTCGTCAGCGACACCATGCCCAGCGTCCAAGTCGTGCTGGACGCGGGGGCTACAGAGCCGTTGGTGCTGCGGATCTGCAAGAACAGCGGGGTGCTTTCCTCCGGCAGGTTGACGACCCGGCTTGCGCGCGCAGTCGTCGCCACCGTCGTGCTGGAGGCCACAAGCTGGTCGAGGAGGGACGACATGCCGTCCTCAAGGGTGACGATGCCCATGTGGCCGGGCGACGCCGTGGTGTTGATCGTGGCGACGGTGTCGCCAGAAGCCCACCCGCGACGGCCCGTGTCGTAGTTGACGTTGGTGGCGACGGTGCCGGTGTAGTTGCAGCGGGCGAAGTTCCAGCCGTACAGGGAAAGCGTCCCGGAGCCCGACACCGGCCAGCCCGCCACGGTGAACGTGACGCTGTTCGGCGTGGCGGAAGCGATGACGTAGCGCCCGGGGATGCCCGCCGCGCCGGTGATGGCGCCCATGCTGACCGACTGGCCGACATTGGTGCTGTTGAACGGGTTGGTGTTGTTGGGGAACGTGACCGTGACGCTGGTGGCGCTGTTGATCGTGTAGGCCAGGTTGTCACCGACGACGTCGACCAACTCCACCACGAAGTTGTTGTTGGCGATGCGCTGCGACAGGATCGACTGCCAGCGGAGCGTCGCGGAGTCCATCCACGAGACGACTGAGCGGATGATCACTTCGGAGTTGGCGGTGGTGCCGGACGCGATGTTGAGGTTGCCGCCGGACTGCGAGATCGTGTGCCCCGTGCCGATAGGGCCGATTTGCCGGAACCACGTAGGGTCTACGCCCGAGGCGAGCACCCTTGCAAAGGTGGTGCGCCACAGGTCTTGGCCTCCGGACACCGACAGGGTCTTGGTCCCGTCGTTGTTGTCGAGCGCTGTGACCTTCTGGCCATCCAGAAACATGTAGTAGGGCGTAACGGTCATGCACAATGCTCCTCGGAGTGAGGCGGGGCTCGCGCCCCGCCCCTATCAGATACCGACGGTCTGGACGTAGTTGACGGTCACACGGACCTGCCCGACGGTCGGCTGGCCGACGGAAGTCGCCGTGGCCACGACGGTGGTCGTGGCGCCGATGTCGTCCATAGCCGCCAGTTGCGCCGCGGTGAAGGTCGGGATGGTCCGACCCGCAGTCCGGGCGTTGACGCCGGAAGCGTACTGGGTGCCGGCGGCGACAGTGCCTACGGTCAGCGTCGTCGAGGTGGCGCTGTCGTAAGCGGTCAGCACGTCGCAGATGATGTTAACGATCTGGCTGTTGACCGGGAGGTTGATCGTCGCGCTCTGGACCAGAGTCGCGTCGCGGTTGACCAGCACGGTCTGCGAGAGCACGGCCAGTCCGACGTTAGAGCCGCCCGGAGACCCCGGGGGTCTGTCCCCGGAGGCCAGAGGGCCGGTGAAATCAGTTTGAGCCATTTGGCGGTTCTCCGAAGGGTTACAAAGCTACAGGGTAGAGGCCGGGATTGCTCCCGGCCTCAAGCCCTTAGATGCCGGCGGTACCGAAGAGACCACGGGGGTCGGACCACCCGAACGCGTAGCGTTCTGTTGCCTTGTAGCGCATGGAGTCGGTTTCGAAGTCACCTTCCATGGACTTCTCAAGGCCGCGACGCTTGGCCAGCTTCAGCCCCTCGGGCGCATCGGTCTGGATCCACCAAGCGGTGGTCGAGGTGATACGGGCGAGGTTGGCTTGGCCCTCGGACAGCATACCCATCGACTTGACGGGGTTGATGTCGTTGTTGGCCGTGCCGGCGCGGAGCGCGGAGTTGAGCAGCACTTCGGCTTGGAAGGTGTTGGACGGACCGATCACCAGCTTCTTCGGCGTCAGACGGATGCGCTTGCCGTTGTTGTCCACGGCGTTACGGATCTGAATGAGCATCTGCTCCAGCGAGGTCTGAGACAGCGCCGCAGCGGTGTTCAGTTGGTTGGAGTAGGTGCCGTTGACGATGGGGTGGCTGGGGCTGATGAGCGACACGCCGTCACCGCCCGGGAACGCGCCGTTGAAGGCACGGTTCAGGACGTTGGCACCGAGGGTCTCCTTGGTCTCGATCAGCGACTGAGCGAGGTGCTTGGAGTAGGTCTGCCCGATGCGGATGTGATCGCCGTCCTCAACCAGGACCTTGGTCAGCGCGAAGGCCAGACCGTAGACCCGGTAGATGTACCGCTGGAGGAACAGCACGCCACCCGACTGATAGGTGACAGGCATGCCGTCCGGGAGTTCCGGCGCGGCGCCCATGCCGTACAGCATCACTTCCTCGTGGTAGTTCCGCGGGGTGCCTTGGAACTCCTTGAAGACCTGCTTCCACTCGTCAGCGCGCTGGTTGTACACGCCGTCGAACGATTCATTCATGATCGGTTCGACGATGGAGCGGAAGTCGGTTGACCTCATGGGATTAGCCATAGTGTGGGTCCTCCTTAGAAGGCAACGCGGTCAGCGACGAACTGGTGTTCGGCGATCTGGACCTGAAGAATGACGAAGGCGTCCCCGAACGCATTGTCGGGACCGGGCGAGGCGTTGATGATCCGCAGCGCCGCATTGGCGGACGGCGTCAGCGTGGCGGCGTCGAGCATAAGCTGCGACAGGCCAGTGACGGTGGAGCCAGCGGTGATGACCGTGTAGTCCGCCTGCGATCCGATGTCGGACACGGCGATGGTCGCCGAGGACTGGATTTCGTAGACGATGGTCGGATCGACTGTGACGTAGGCCACGATGTCGGTGGCGGCGGTGGAAGCCACCCAGCGGTTGGACACGCGGCGGCGCCCCTCGCTGTCGGTGAACTCGACGCCTTGGAAAGTACCGACGAAGCGGTCACCGATGGCGGCGGCTTCGACGGTACCGTTGGTGCCGATCTTGATCGGCTGGTTCTGGAGAATGTTCACGCCGTAGCCCGTCAGGATCGACATAGCGACGGGACGAATCACGCCGCTGGGAGAGTAGACGGGACGAAGGCCGAACGGCTGGGAAGTCGCGGGCATATGCGTCTTACCTCATTCGAGTGGGTTTATGGACCCGCCCTATGAGGTGAAGACCCCACGGACGGAAGGACTGGAGCGAAGCGATGCCGTGCCGTCACCCATCTGCACCTGTGACCCTGCCCTGTTGGCTTCTTCCACCAAACTCTCGGTGGTGTCGGCCATGCGTTCTTCTTCGCGGGCGGGGGCGTCGTGGTGGTTTTCCTGCATGAACGCTTCGTAGAGGTTCAATGGCAGTTTGAACGCGAGCATCTCGTTGATGCCGATCATCCCTGCGTACTCACCCGTTTTCTGGGTGGCGTAATCCAGACCGGGTGCGTCTTCCGCAGTCACCGGGCTGTACCCCAGCATCATCCTGCGATGAATGCTGTCGCGGGGGTTAGTCGTCGTCAACCAGCATACGTGGTAGCCGGGGATCGGAGGCAGGTCAGGCAGCGCATCGTTGTGCATCTGCATACGGAACATGGCGAGCCGGTCGTCATCAGTCCTCACGCGGTCCTCGGTGACATTGCGGTCTTCCGAGGCGCGGGACCGGCGTCCAGCACCGATTTCCTTCTTAAGCCTATCATCATCTTCAAGCATTGTCGCGTCCTTTTTTACCGGGGGGTGTTCTTCTGCCGTTCGGCGATCTGGCGGAGCATCTTGTTGCGCATGGCGGGGTCGTCCCAGTAGCCCGCTTCCTCAAGGGATTGGCGGATTTCCGGCGTCACATGCACTTGGATTTTGCGGCCAGCAGTCGGGGTGTGCTCGCGGGTGGCGCCCATCGGCGGAGCCTTCTTGCGCGGAGCAGGAGCGGGCTCCTCGGCGGGAGCGGACGCGCCGCCGAAGCGGGCCTCCACGCGACGGGTCAACTCGCGGTAGTAGCCCTCGGTCGTCGGGTCGTAGCCCTCCGCCAGAAGCCCTTGGTCGATTCGGCGGGTGAGAACCGACGCCTCGTCCTTGCCGTTCGGGTTGTACCACGGGTTGGCCTGCACCCATTGCGTGGCGTAGGTGCGCACACGCGGGTCGACAGGTGGCGACGGGTCGCGCCGCGTCTCGGTGAACCGCTGCTGCTCGGCGGCGACCTTATCGGCGCGGTATTTGGCCTCGTCGCGGAGGCGGATGGCCGCAGCCACGTCCTCGCCGTTACCGGCCTCCACCGCCCGGGCAATGATCGTCTCGGCCTGACGCACCTCGTCGCGAGCGACGTCAAGCTGCTTGGCGAGGTTGGCCTCGGCCTGCGTGAGGTGGACGCCCTCAATGCTGTTGACCTTCTGGTGCAACACCAAGTTTTCTTGGGCCAGACGCCGGACCTCGGCTTCAAGCCGCTCCCGGCCTTGCTTCTGCGCCTGCCGGCGCTTCTGCCTCTTGACGCGGTTGCGGCTGACGATGTCGTCTTCCGCGTCGTCTTGGCTTTCTGCTAGGCGCTCGTCGTCCTCATCGTCATCCTCGTCTTCAGGCTCCTCAGCCTCGGGCTCCGGCGCCGCGGCTTCGGGCTCCTCGGTGGACTCGGGGATCTCATCGACCTCTACGATCTCGATGTCGTCGTCTTCGGTCATAACGTCAGCCATGAACGGCTCCTTCAGGCTAGATGAAGGCCTTGATGGCCAGCGGGTCGCCGGTCACAAGGCCAAGGATGTCGAGGTCGTTGAACAGGGCGAGGATGGCTTCATCCTCTCC
>JADCJL010000206.1 GCA_020247055.1 Acidobacteriaceae bacterium
GGAAGGCACCGAGATGGTAATGCCGGTCGACAACGTGCAGCTGGCGATTGAACTGATTACCCCGGTCGCCATGGACAAGGGTTTGCGGTTCGCGATCCGCGAGGGTGGCCGCACGGTCGGCGCCGGAACGGTGACCGAGATCATTGCTTAATTCCCGATCCGGGGTCCCGGTGACGGGGCCCCGGCGAACCAATCGACGCCCATAACAATCAACATGTCTTTAAGAGAAAGCATTCGCATCCGGCTCAAAGCGTACGATCATCGGATTCTCGATCAGTCCACGCAGGAGATTGTGGATACCGCCAAGCGTAGCGGAGCCCAAGTAGCGGGACCGATTCCACTGCCCACGATTCGTAACCGGTACACCGTGAATCGCTCGCCGCACGTCGACAAAAAATCGCGCGAGCAATTTGAGATTCGAACCCATAAGCGTCTCCTTGATATCCTGGCACCGACCCAGGAGACGGTAGATGCGCTGATGAAACTCGATCTGCCCGCCGGAGTCGATGTCGAGATCAAGGCGTTCGGAAAGAAGTAGTTTTCGCTAATGGGTTGTAGCCGGTCTACGTGAACCAGAAACCGGGCTCCCCGCTGGCCCCCCAAACAGATTGAACTCGTGGTGAAACGATCTTATCGGTCGATCGCCCAAGCCGAAGGAAATATATGAGCCCAGGAATTCTTGGCAAAAAAATCGGAATGACCCAGGTCTTCCGCCCTGATGGGCAGGTTGTGCCGGTTACCCTCGTAAAGGCTGGTCCGTGCGTTGTTGTGCAACGCAAGACGCCTGCGACAGACGGCTACGATGCGGTGCAACTTGGCTTTATGGAGTACGTCAAGTCGACGCGCATCAACAAGCCGGAGTCAGGACATCTGAAGAAGGCCGGTGCCGAGGGCGTTCGGTTTCTCAAAGAGCTACGGCTGAGTCCCGGTTCGACCGATCTTAAGGCGGGAGACCGGGTGCTGGCGAGCGACTTTAAGCCGACCGAGAAGTTGGACGTCATCGGGGTTAGTAAGGGTCGAGGGTTCGCCTCCGTAATCAAACGGCACAATTTCCGGGGTGGTCCCGGGGGTCATGGTTCGATGTTCGGTCGCGCGCCGGGATCGATTGGTGGTTCGAGTTTTCCGAGCCGAGTGTTCCCTGGCATGCGAATGGCCGGACACATGGGTACGGACCAGGTGACCGTGCGGAACCTGGAAATCGTGCAGATTGACGCAGATGAGAATGTGATTGCGATCAAGGGTGCGGTTCCCGGCCCGAACGGTAGCTACGTTTTGTTACGCCGTTCCAAGAAGGGGGCGGGCCGCTAGGTCGGGAGCAGATCATGCCGAAAGTAGACGTTGTAGATATTAACAGAACCAAAGTCGGCGAACTTGAACTCTCGGATACCGTTTTTGCGGCCGAGGTCAACGAAGCGTTATTGTACGAGGCGGTTCGGAACTACCTGGCGAATCAGCGTCGCGGTACGGCCTCGACCAAGACCCGCCACGAAGTAGCGGGATCTGGTAAAAAACTCTGGAAACAGAAGGGTACTGGCCGGGCGAGGATGGGTTCTATTCGCTCTCCGCTGTGGCGACACGGTGGAACGACCCACGGCCCGCAACCCCGCGACTACTCTTATAAACTCCCGGCGAAGATGATGAAGGGCGCTCTACGTTCTGCACTGAGCGCGAAGTTGCGGGACGGTGAACTCCAGGTGGTAAAGGACTTTTCCTTTTCCGATCACAAGACCAAGACCGTGAACAACGCATTGTTGCGGTTCGACTCGCCCAAGACGGTTCTGCTGATCGACAATTCGGACAACCGGAATCTCAAACTGGGCTCGCGCAATATTCCCGGGGTGACCTTGCTTGAGAGCAAGGATGTGAACCCCTACCACCTGCTGGGCGCAAAACGGGTACTGATTAGTGAGACTGCGGCTAAGCGGCTGTCGGAGGGCTTGTCTTAATGAATCTCTATGAAGTGGTCCGTCGGCCCATCGTGACCGAGAAGGGCCTCACCAAAAAAGAAGTCGAGAATACGCTGACCTTCGAAGTTCACCCGGACGCGAATAAGGTTCAGGTTCGGCAGGCGATTGAGAAGCTTTTTAAGGTGAAGGTCGCCGATGTCCGCACCTTGAACAACGAAGGGAAACTCCGTCGTCGGGGACGGTTTGCCGGCTACCGGTCCGATTGGAAGAAGGTATACGTGAAGTTGAAGGCCGGCGAGAAGATGCCGGAGTACGCGGAGATCTAAGCCATGCCCATGAAAACATTCCGTCCATTCACCCCCAGCCGCCGTTTCATGACGGTGGTAAAACGTGACGACATCACCCAACAGGTTCCGGAAAAATCCCTGACGGAAGGCCGGCAAAAGTCGGGGGGGCGTAACAATACTGGGCGGGTGACCTCGCGGTTCATTGGCGGCGGTCACAAGCAGACTTATCGTATCATTGACTTCAAGCGGGACAAGGCGGGCGTTCCGGCCAAGGTGGCCTCGATTGAATATGATCCGAACCGCTCGGCGCGGATTGCTCTGCTCCACTATGCTGACGGCGAAAAACGGTACATCATTGCCCCGGTGGGTTTAGTCGTTGGGGCAACCGTGTCGAGTGGCCCCGAAGCAGATATTCTGGTCGGCAACTCACTCCCCCTAAAGAATATTCCGGCCGGTACGTTCGTCCATAACATCGAGTTGAAGCCGGGCAAAGGCGGCCAGATGGCTCGTTCAGCCGGGGCGCTCGCGCAGTTGATCTCGAAAGAGGGCGGTATCGCCCTGCTAAAGCTGCCCTCTGGTGAGGTGCGGAAGGTACAGTTGGAGTGTGCGGCGACGGTTGGCCAGGTGGGCAACACCGACCACGAGAACGAATCTCTTGGCAAGGCTGGTCGATCCCGCTGGCTGGGCAAGATGCCCCATAACCGTGGTGTGACGATGAACCCGGTGGATCACCCTCACGGCGGTGGCGAGGGTCGTACCTCCGGTGGTCGTCATCCGGTGACGCCATGGGGTCAGCCCACGCGTGGTTTCAAGACGCGGAACAACAAGCGGACCGATCAGTTTATCGTGACCCGCAAAAGCAAGAAGCGCTAAGAAGGAAACTTGATATGGGTCGTTCGCTAAAAAAAGGACCGTTTACTGACGACCACCTGCTGGCAAAGGTGGACGGGATGAACGCCAAAAACGAAAAGAAGGTCGTCAAGACCTGGTCTCGACGTTCGACGATTCTCCCGACGTTTATCGGGCACACGCTGGCCGTGCACAACGGCAGGAAGTTCATTCCTGTTTACGTGACCGAAAACATGGTGGGTCACAAACTGGGAGAGTTCTCTCCAACGCGCACCTTCAAAGGCCACCAGGCTAAGACCAACGAGAAGTCGGGAAGGTAGGGAAACAGAAAGATGCAAGCCAGAGCTGAAGCTCGTTTTATTCATATCTCTCCGCAAAAGGCCCGCCTCGTAGTGGACCTGATCCGCGGGGTGAAGGCCGGGGACGCCATCAGCATCCTGCGTTCCACCAACAAGCGGATCGCCCCGACCGTGGAAAAGGTTTTGAGAAGTGCCATTGCCAACGCCGAGAATAAGGCCGACTCGGTGGACGTGGATAAATTGTTCGTGAGCGAGGCCTACGTCAATGACGGGCCTCGAATGAAGCGAATCCGTCCGGCACCGATGGGCCGGGCCTACCGCTACCAGCGGCGAATCTCACACATTGTTGTAGCCGTATCCGAGAAGTAGTCCTCGGGATAGCAAAAGAAGAATCAGAGCCAAACGAGAAATCGAGTTAGCATGGGTCAGAAAACACATCCATACGGATTCCGTCTAGGGGTCACGAAAACCTGGCGGTCGCGCTGGTTTGCCAAGCAAGACTACTCCAAGCTGTTGCAGGAGGATCTCAACCTGCGGGAGTCGCTGACGGAACGCTTGAAGGCGGCTGGGGTCAGTTCGATTGAGGTCGATCGCCCAGGCAACAAGCTGCGTATCACGATTCGCACCTCGCGCCCGGGGATTATTATTGGCCGCAAGGGTGCCGAGATTGAGAAGCTTAAGTCGGATCTGGCCCGTAAGACCAGCCGCGAGGTCTTCATCGACATCCAGGAGGTATCGAAGCCCGATCACGATGCCCAGTTGGTCTCTGAGTCGATCGCTCTGCAACTCGAGAAGCGCGTGGCATTCCGGCGCGCGATGCGCAAGGCGGTGGACAACGCCAAGCGTCTCGGCTGTAAAGGAATCAAAGTGCGAGTTTCCGGGCGTCTAAACGGAGCCGAAATTGCCCGTAGTGAATGGTATCTTGATGGACAGCTACCCCTGCATACGCTACGCGCGGACGTTGACTACGGCTTCAGTGAAGCGTTTACGACCTACGGTGTGATCGGCGTCAAGGTTTGGATTTATAAAGGTGAAATCCTGGGTGATTTCCGGAAGGGGAATGAACCAGAGCCTCGGCGGGCGCCCCGTCGAGACCGCGGAGATCGTCCGGAACGTGGGGGAGATCGCGGTGGCAGCCGTAGTGCGGATGGCCGTGCTCAACAGCCCGCCCAATCCGGGCCTCCCGTGCAGAGCGCTCCTCTCACCTCCGAGACCAGCGGGGTTCGCCCGATTGCTCCGCCCATGGCTCCGGTGCAGCCCAGCTGGAAGGTGGAGCAGACTCCTGAAGCCGGTAGCGAGAGCCCGGAAAATCAATAAACTGCAGCACGTCTAAATAAATTTCGTAACGGAGAACTATCGCCATGCTGATGCCCAAGAAAGTCAAGTACAGAAAACAACAGCGCGGTCGCATTACCGGGAAGGCCTGGCGCGGCAGCACGTTGGCATTCGGTGACTTTGGCTTGAAGGCCATGCACTGCGGCTTGATCACGGACCGGCAAATTGAAGCAGCGCGTATCGCGATGACGCGGTACATTAAACGCGGCGGCAAGGTGTGGATACGGATTTTCCCGGATAAGCCAATCACAAAGAAACCCGCCGAAGTTCGAATGGGCTCGGGCAAAGGACCTTTGGATCACTGGGCTTGCGTGATCCGGCCGGGTAAAATTTTATTTGAGATGGAAGGGGTTGCTCTCGATGTCGCGACCGAGGCGATGCGTTTGGCGGCCCAGAAGTTGCCGATCCTGACAAAGGTCGTCACCCGCGAGATGCAGGCCTAGGGGCCCGTCCGGGGTCGGCCATGTCATCTAACGGACACAGCATATTGCGGCAAGAGAGACCAGCGACAAGTAGGGAATAACGATATGAAAGCCGAAAAACTCCGGGGGCTCGAGAATAGCGAGCTCGAAAAGCAGTCCCAGGCAAGCTCCGAGCAGATGTTTCAATTGCGCTTCCGGATGTCGATGGGACAGGCCGATGGGTTGAAGAAGTATCGCGAACTCAAGAAGGACCGGGCAAGGATTCTAACCATCCTGCGCGAAAGGCAAGGTAAGTAACGATGGCGGTTGAAGCGAAGCAGTCCACCTCGCAACAGAAGGCGGGTCAGGAAAAGGTCGGAGAGGTGGTCTCGACCAAGATGACCAAGACGATCGTGGTTGAAGTCATTCGTCGGGTGAAGCACCCGCTCTACCAGCGGGTGGTGACCAAGCGTCGCCGCTTCTACGCCCACGATGAGGCTGAAACGGCTAAGACCGGAGACATTGTTCGCATCGCTGAACATCGGCCTTTAAGTCGCCTTAAGCGGTGGGCGCTCGCTGAGGTGATCCGCAAGGCCGTTGTGATTGATGAGGCGCATCTGGTAGCGCCGGTGGCAGCGGATACCAAAAAGAAGGCGACTTCCAAAAAGGCGGTCAAGGCGTAAGGCGGCGACGCCATAGGAGGCCAGGAAACCATTATGATTGGAATGAGAACAATCCTCGAGGTCGCTGACAACAGCGGGGCTCGACGCTTGCAATGTATCCTGCCGCGCGGTGGCGACCTCGGTTTGCACGCCGGCTTGGGTGATATCATTACGGCAGCGGTGAAGGAAGCCGCGCCGGATTCGAATATCAAGAAAGGAAAGGTTGTTCGTTGCGTGATTGTGCGGATGCGCAAAGAGTCCCGCCGTAAGGATGGGACCTACATCCGGTTCGACAACAACGCCGCCGTCCTAGTGAACGAGCTGGGCGAACCGATTGGCACCCGCGTATTTGGCCCGGTGGCTCGCGAGTTGCGGGACAAGAAGTACATGAAGATTGTCAGTCTGGCTCCGGAGGTGCTCTAATGAGTTCTCCAAACTCTCCCGCGCGCATCAAGTTGCGGAAAAACGATTTGGTCCGGGTTATTGCCGGTAGGGACAAGGGTAAATCGGGTCGAGTCCTGGAAATTGACCGGGACAATGGTCGGTTGGTCGTTGAGGGCGTGATGTTGGTGAAACGCCACACGAAGGCAAACCCCTCCAAGCAGATCAAAGGTGGCATTGCGGAGAAGGAAGCTTCGATCCACGTTTCGAATGTCATGATTCTCACGAGTGATGGCAAGCCTTCCCGGATCGGCACGCAACTGGAAGGTGAAGGCAGTTCGGCCAAGCGGGTACGCGTGGCCAAGAAGACGGGCGAAGTTCTCGCTACCAAGAAGTAAGGTTAGGAATCAGCATGAAGGCCAGGCTCAGAGAGCACTATCTAAAGAACGTCGTTCCCGCGTTAAAGAAAGAATTCGGCTACGCTAACGTCATGGCGGTTCCCAAGATCGAGAAGATTTCGGTGAACGTCGGCTTGGGCGAAGCGACATCCAACCCCAAAATAATGGACGGGGCAGTCAACGAACTGGCCTCGATCACTGGTCAGCGTCCGGTCGTCACCAAGGCGAAGAAGTCGATCGCTGCTTTCAAACTCCGCGAGAACATGCCAATCGGTTGTATGGTCACTTTACGCGGTGACCGGATGTTTGAGTTTCTCGACCGGTTGATGAACATTTCGCTTCCCCGGGTTCGGGACTTCCGCGGTGTATCCTCGAAGTCTTTTGATGGTCGCGGTAATTACACGCTGGGCGTGAAGGACCAGTTGATCTTCCCCGAGATCGACTACAACAAAGTGGATAAGACGCGGGGTATGAACATCAGCATCACCACCACGGCCAAAACCGATGCCGAAGGTGTAGCTCTGCTCAAGCTGATGGGTATGCCGTTCCGGCAGCAGTAAGAACTCGAAGGATCTGACTCATGGCTACTACCGCTAAGATTGCAAAAGACCTCAAACTCAAGAAGGCTGCCGATGCCAACGTCCCCAAATTGGGAGTACGCCACCGGAATCGGTGTTTTCGCTGCGGCCGGCCCCGCGGCTTTATGCGCAAGTTTGGCCTCTGTCGGATCTGCTTCCGCCAGTTGGCTCTGTCGGGACAGATCCCCGGTGTAACGAAATCGAGCTGGTAATCCCAGCGCAACGACAGTATTTTCTAGACAAGGAAACCTGAACGGACCATGACCAGCGATCCTATCGCCGATATGCTCACGCGGATCCGCAACGCGATGGCCGCCCGGCATCCCAAAGTGGATGTGCCGGGGTCGAAGTTGAAGTTGGAGATTGCCCGGATTCTCCGGGAGGAAGGCTACATCCTCAACTACAAGCTCGCCGAGGAAGGCGCCAAGAAAGTAATCAAGATCTATTTGAAGTACACGGCTGCCAACGCTCCAGTGATTTCAAAGATGGAACGGATCTCCAAGCCCGGTTGCCGGGTCTATGTCGGCTCAAAGGACGTCCCTCGCGTTCTTGGCGGCATGGGTATCAACATTCTGACCACCCCGAAAGGTGTGATGACCGGTCGCACTGCCCGCAGAGAGGGCGTGGGCGGGGAACTGCTCTGCCAAGTCTGGTAGACGACCGGAAACCGAGAGAGTAATCAATATGTCGAGAGTAGGAAAAAAACCAATCCCGCTCCCAGCCGGGGTCAAAATTCAAATCGGCGATCAACTTTCGGTCCAGGGACCGAAAGGTCATCTGACGGTCCCGATTCCCGGCGGTATCCGGATTGAGCAGAACGCGAATGTACTGGAGGTGAAACGCGACAGCGACTCCCACGCCGCGTTACACGGACTGACCCGCGCGCTGGCCGCTAACGCCGTGACCGGGGTCACTGCCGGCTTCACCCGAGAGTTGGACATTGTGGGAACGGGTTACCGTGCCGATGTGAAGGGACGGGTGGTCGTTTTCACCTTGGGTTATTCCCATCCGATTGAATTTCTTCTGCCGGACGGCGTCGATGCCAAAGTGGAAAAAATGACCCACTTGGTGCTCACCAGCCATGATCGCCAGTTGATCGGACAGGTGGCGGCTAATATGCGGTTTCTCCGTCCGCCGGATCCGTACAAAAACAAGGGCGTCCGCTATACCGGAGAGGTGCTGCGGAAAAAGGCGGGCAAGTCGGGTGCGGGTGGTAAAAAGTAACCGGGTGAGGAGCTAACAGGCATGATTTCTAAAATCAATAAAGACGCCGTCCGGCGCCGCATTCATACCCGGATTCGTAAGCGAGTGGAAGGCACTCCGCAACGGCCCCGACTCGCGGTGTTTCGCAGCATCAAGCATATTTACGCTCAGGTTATTGATGACCTGGCGGGGATCACCCTGGTGGCGGCATCATCAGCCGAGAAAGGTTCGGTTGACGGCGGCAATCTAGCGGGCGCTCAGGCGATCGGTAAGTTGGTTGCCGAGCGGGCCAAGGAAAAAGGGATCGAGAAAGTGGTCTTCGACCGGGGCGGCTTTCTCTACCATGGACGCGTCAAAGCGCTGGCCGATGCGGCTCGTGCGGCGGGTCTGGAATTTTAAGGGGCTGAGGAGGATTAACGCATGCCAGCAACCGTAGTCAAGCGTGTCGAAGCGACCGCCAACCTGAAAGAGCAAGTCGTCTCGATTAACCGCGTAACGAAGGTGGTTAAGGGCGGTAAGAATCTTAGCTTCTCTGCCCTGGTTGTAGTCGGAGATCCCCAGGCCCGGATTGTCGGGTTTGGAACCGGGAAGGCGAAAGAAGTGCCCGCAGCCATCAAGAAAGGAATTGAGTCGGCTAAGAAGAATCTTCGTAAGATCAATGTTCTCGAGACCACCATCGCCCATCCGGCGACTGGCCGGTTTGGCGCCGGTCTGGTCCTCATCAAGCCGGCACCCGAGGGTACCGGCGTCATTGCCGGAAGTGCGGTGCGAGCGGTGATTCAGGCGGTCGGTATACCGAATGTTCTGACCAAGTGCCTGGGTTCGCGTAACCCGCACAACATGGTAAAGGCGACGATGGCTGCTCTGGTACAACTCCGGGAAAAGGGCGAAGTGGCCGATGTTCGCGGGATCGCGCCGGAGAAGATGTAAGGATCTGTGGCCATGAGCACTGCTAAAATGATTAAGATTCAGCTGTATCGGAGTCCGATTTGCACTCCGGAACCGCACAAGGCGATTGTCCGATCCCTGGGTTTAAAGAAGATGAACCGGATCGTCGAGCGCCCCGATACTCCCTCCTTTCGGGGAATGGTGGCCAAAGTGCCGCATCTGCTCCGGATCGTCGAATAGCCCCTCCCGTGGAGATGACCTTAAATGAACCTCAGTGATATCAAACCTCCTGCCGGGCAGGTAAAAAAGAAACAGCGTGTTGGTCAGGGTATGGGTACCGGCCGGGGCAAATACTCCGGTCGTGGCGCAAAGGGTGCCAAATCCATTAGCGGCTATTCGCGGATGCGTGGATTCGAGGGCGGCCAGATGCCGCTCCATCGGCGTTTGCCAAAGCGCGGCTTCACGAACATCTTTCGTAAAGAGTACGCCATTGTCAATCTCGCCGTTCTTGACCAGCTTAGCGGTGATTCTTTTGACGCTGCCAAGTTGATCGAACTCGGTGTGATCAAAAAGCTCCAGGACGGGCTGAAGATTCTCGCCAATGGCGAGATCACACGCGCGATCCACGTGACCGCGACTCTCTTCTCGAAGGCGGCCGAAGAGAAGATTAAGGCGGCTGGTGGTACGGCTACCGTCGTAGAAAAAAAGTAAAGAATCCACTATAACGAAGCGTCATGAAGTTCTTCGAAGCACTGGCGAACGCATTCAGAATTCCGGATCTCCGGAACCGCATCCTATTCACCCTGGGGATGTTGGCGATTTACCGTTTGGGTGGGCACATTCCCACGCCCGGGATCGACGCTGAGCGCCTGGAGCAGTTCTTTCAGCAGAACCAGGGTACGCTTTTCGGCTTTATTGATCTGTTTTCCGGCGGGATGTTCCGCCGTTTGACGGTATTTGCACTCGGGATCATGCCTTACATCACGTCATCGATTCTGCTCCAGTTGATGACGATTGTGGTCCCTACCCTCGAGAAGCTCTCAAAAGAAGGCGAATTGGGCCGGAGAAAGATCACGCAGTGGACCCGGTATCTGACCGTAGGTTTGGCTCTTGTTCAGTCCTTTACCCTAGCTACCGCCCTCCAGTCGCAAGGGAATTTTGTGGTGAATCCCGGTGTCGGATTCGTTTTGATGACCATGATTTCTTTAACGACCGGAACCGCTTTCATCATGTGGCTCGGGGAGCAGATCACGGAACGGGGAATCGGAAATGGGATGTCGCTGATTATCTTCACCGGCATCGTCGTTGGTTTGCCGGATGCCGTTGCCAATGTTTATCAGAAGGCTTTCCAGACCCGCGAGTGGAACATTGTTCAACTGCTCGTTATCATCGCGATCATGATCGCTGTCGTCGGGCTCATCGTATTGGTGGAACGGGGCGAACGGCGAATTCCCGTACAGTACGCCCGCCGGGTGGTGGGTCGGCGGATGATGGGCGGACAATCTACTCACCTTCCCCTTAAGGTGAATGCGGGCGGGGTGATTCCGGTCATCTTTGCAAGTTCTTTGTTAACCTTTCCCCAGACGCTGACGCAAGTAGCCTGGGTCCGAGACAATCCCTATCTGAGCGCGATGCTTCGAAGCATCCAGCACTCCGAACCTCTCTACATCATTCTGTTTATTACCCTCATTGTTTTCTTCTGTTTCTTTTACGTCTCGATTATCTTCAACCCGAACGAGGCTGCGGACAACATGCGGAAATACGGTGGGTTTATTCCCGGTATTCGGCCAGGTAAGAACACCGCGGATTACATGAATGGTATTCTCACCAAGATTACGGTAGTTGGGGGGCTCTACCTCTCCATTCTGTGCCTGTTGCCCGAGATCATGATCTCCGGTATCAAGCTCCAACATCTTCCTCTCATCGGCAACTGGGTGGATGCTTATTTCCCGCGCTTTATTTTGGACGGATTGAACGTGAACTTCTACTTTGGCGGCACTTCCCTGCTGATCGTGGTAGGTGTTGCAATGGACACCGTGAACCAAATCGAGGCGCAATTGATTATGCGGCACTACGAAGGCTTCACGCCTCGCGCCGGCCGGATTCGTGGACGCCGCTCGTCGGCATAGCCTAGTTGTTCCTTCGCAATTGAATACCGCCGTTGTCGCCAGTTTCACTACTTCCAAACCCCTGGCGGTTTTGTTATACGGTATACCGGGTTCGGGTAAAGGCACCCTGGGAAGAATGTTGAGTCAGGCAACCGCTTGGCCGCATATTTCTACCGGGGACCTCCTGCGGAAGCATATCTCCGAAGGTACGGCTACAGGTCAGGCCTCTGAAGGGATCCTGAGTGGGGCCTTTGCTGCGGACACCCTAGTGAACAGTATCGTCGCCTTGCGGATGCGGGAGGTGGATTGCCGGAGAGGGGTCATCCTGGATGGATATCCCCGGACTCTCGAGCAAACGATGGTGTTGTTGCCTATATTGCGTCGCATGAATCTCGAACCGGTTCTGGTCCGTCTCAACTTGGACTATACTGAAGTGAGGGTTCGTCTTCAGGCACGATGTCATTGCGCTGTTTGCGGCACGATCTACAACCTCATTCACCTGCCGCCACGGCTTACCGGCCGGTGCGATGATTGTGACGGTCGATTGATTGGGCGGGAAGATGACCAAGCCGATTTGTTAAGTAAAAGGATCGAGCACTACCTCACGCGGACAGCCCCGGTGGCCCAGTTTCTGGAGGCTAGTTCGGTGAGAGTGGTGGAGTTGAACGCAACGGAAACTCCTGCCCGCCTCCTGACGGCGATCCTTAGCCGGATTACGACCGAGAATCGAATCGAAGAATTGCTTTAATTTTTGTTTTCTCATCCTCAATGATCATTCGCAAAAGTCCCGCAGAACTGGAGAAGATGCGCCGCAGCGGTCTGCTGGTGCACCGTGTTTTGCAGACTTTGGCGGGAATGGTCGAGGAGGGAGTCTCGACTCTGGAGTTGGAAAACGCCGCGGAGAAACTAATCCTCGACGCCGGTGCGCGCCCCGCCTTTAAAGGATATTATTCGGCGGCGGCAGGTAACCGCTACCCCTACGTTCTCTGTACCTCGGTAAACGATGAAATCGTGCACGGGATGCCGTCCCGGAGCAAAGTTTTAAAGCGAGGCGACATCATCTCGATCGACACCGGTGTCCAGCTAGACGGCTATTACGGAGACTCTGCCATCACGGTTGGGGTTGGTGAGATTTCGCCTCAGTTGGCCAAGCTTCTTGCGGTGACCCAGGAGTCACTTGAACGAGCGATCGAAAAGGTGCGCCCGGGAAATCGCTTGTTTGATATCTGTGCGACCGTACAAAAGCACGTCGAATCGAATGGCTTTACGATTGTCCGAGAGTTTGTCGGTCACGGGATTGGAACCGAATTGCACGAAGAGCCGCAAGTGCCCAATTATGTGGACCGCAATAATGAGAATCCACGGTTAAAAGAGGGAATGGTGTTGGCGATCGAACCGATGGTCAACGCCGGGAAACCGCAGTCTAAAGTTTTATCCGATCGTTGGACCGCCGTCAGCCAAGACGGTTCGGCGTCGGCCCATTTTGAGCATTGTGTGGCTGTTACAAAGGATGGTCCGTGGGTGTTGACCCGGCCATGAGTTGTGGAGTCCAGATGCAGATCTATCGCGCAACCGTATTGGAGCTCATGCCCAATGGGATTGTCAAAGTGGAGTTGGAAAACCGGCAGCAAGTGCTTGCACATCCTGCCGGCACACGGGAAGTTCAGTTTGTCCGGCTACGGCCGGGAAATCAGGTTGAAGTGACGCTCTCGCCACAGGATCACACGCGGGGTCGCATCACGGGAGCATCGAGAAAGTTATGAAAGTACGGGCATCAGTCAAGAAGATTTGTGATAAGTGTAAGATGATTCACCGCTACGGAACGGTCCGGGTGATCTGTACCAACCCGAAACACAAACAGCGTCAGGGCTAGACGCGCAGCGATCCGGCCTATTCAGATTCAGTTTAAGATAACAGGAGCACCCAGCCTATGGCACGTATCGCCGGCGTCGACCTCCCCGCAAAGAAGCGGGCCGAGATCGGTCTCACCTACATTTATGGAATTGGCCGTACTCGGGCCAAATCGATCCTCTATCGGGTTGGAGTCGACCCGAACCGCAAGATCGCCGACCTGACTGAGGACGAGGTCAACCAGATTCGTACCCTGCTGGAAAACGAGGGCGCAGTGGAGGGCGACCTCCGGAAGGAGGTTTCGCTCAATATTAAGCGATTGATTGAAATGGGCTCCTACCGCGGTCTGCGTCACCGTCGCGGTTTGCCGGCACGGGGCCAGCGCACCCACACCAACGCCCGCACGCGCAAGGGTCCGCGCAAGGGCACTGTTACCAACAAGAAGAAGCCGGGTCAGAAGTAAGGGTCCCCAGTAAACCAACATGGCGAAAGCAGCAGCTAAAAACGCGAAAAAGAAGGCCTTCAAAAAGAAGGAAAGAAAGAACGTACCGATCGGGCTCTGTCACGTGCAGGCGACGTTCAATAATACGATCATCACGTTTACGGATCCGATCGGGAATGTGATTGCCTGGTCGAGTTCCGGCTCTCTCGGGTTCCGTGGTTCGAGGAAAGGCACGCCGTTTGCCGCGCAGCAAGCCTCGCTGACTGCGGCGAACAAGGCCAAGGAATCGGGTTTGCGGACAGTGGAGGTGCGGGTGAGTGGTCCGGGCGCTGGCCGCGAGTCCGCTATCCGGGCTCTGTCGACGGCCGGCATCGAGGTTCGTTCGATTAAGGATCGGACGCCGATTCCCCACAACGGCTGTCGCCCCCCGAAGAAGCGGCGCGTCTGATCGTTGCTTTTCTCGCTGATTTTCTCGCCCGTGACCAGCCGGCAGCACGGTTGCCGGGGGCTGTGCGATACTGTTAACTGACGATTTTTGCTCTCTTGCGGTCGTCACCAACAAGCAGGACGAAGGCATAGGCCGTAAACTGCACCCTGAGCACCCGCTCAGAGGTATGAGGAGATTGAATGGCTCGTTATAACGGTCCGGTATGCCGCTTGTGTCGGCGTGAAGGAATGAAGCTCTTCCTGAAGGGAGAGCGTTGCTATGGCCCCAAGTGCGCCGTGAGCGATGAGAAGAAGCGTAATTTCCCCCCCGGTCAGCACGGGCAGGCGCGGAAACCCAAGATTCTCGGCTACGGTCTGCAGTTACGTGAGAAGCAGAAGACCAAACGATACTTCGGGTTACTCGAAGGCCAGTTCCGGAACATTTTCGAGAAGGCCAGTCGCTCGAAGGGTATCACGGGCGAAGTGATGTTGCAGATGCTTGAGAAGCGTCTCGATAATGTGGCCTTTCGGATCGGCTTCGCTACCTCCCGGGCCGGCGCTCGCCAGGTCGTGCGGCACGGACACTTATTGGTGAATGGTAAGAAAGTGAACATTCCCTCTTATCAGGTGCGCGCTGGAGATGTCGTATCGGTGCGCGACAAGAGTAAGAACAATCCGTCTATTCTGGCCTCGCGCGATGCAACCGCCCATTTGCCTTCTCCCACCTGGCTGGAGGTGGACCGCGAGAACCTGAAGGCGACGATCGCCTCCAATCCCAAACGTGATGAGCTCGTTCAGATCCAGGTCAATGAACAGCTGATCGTCGAACTGTACTCGAAGTAAGCGACCCGAGGTCCCGAAACCAACAAGGAGTGCTATGTTCAAAGGCTTTCAGAAACCGAAGCGTTTGGTTGCCAATACCGAGACGCTCACCGAGCGCTATGGGATGTTCACGGCTCAGCCATTTGAGCGGGGGTTTGGTACGACGATCGGCAACAGCCTCCGCCGCGTGCTCCTGAGCTCCATTGAAGGCGCGGCGATTACGGCGGTCCGCATCGAGGGCGTCGCCCACGAATTTAGCCCCATCCCTGGGGTGACTGAGGACGCCACCGACATCATCCTGAATCTGAAACAGGTTCCCTTTAAGATGACCTCCGATGGCGTCCACACCGCCCGCATCATCGTCGATCAGCCAGGGGAAGTGCTTTCGGGTCAGATCCAGACCGATGCCGACGTCGAGGTTCTCGATCCCCATCTTCATATCGCCACGGTGGGCGAGGGCGGCAGGCTGAATATCGAAGTCCGATTAAAGCAGGGGCGCGGCTACGTTGCGGCCGACCGGAACTTTGACGAGGACCTGCCGATCGGATTTATTCCGATCGACTCGGTGCACTCGCCGGTGCGCAAGGTCAACTACTCGGTGGAGGCTGCGCGCCTCGGCCAGATGACCGACTACGATAAGCTGACCCTCGAAGTGGTAACCAACGGTGCGATCTCGCCGCAGGACTCCATCGGTATGGCCGCTAAACTCCTTAAAGATCACATGAGCATCTTCATCAATTTCGAAGAAGTCTCTGAAGCGGTCGAGGAGCCGATGGAGCGGGGCGTTACCGGTCAGGCGAACGAAGTGCTGAATCGTTCGGTGGAGGAGTTGGAACTGTCCGTGCGTTCCTACAACTGCCTCAAGAACGCCAATATTCAATCGATTGGCGATTTGGTGCAGCGCTCCGAGGCGGAGATGCTCCGTACGAAGAACTTTGGCCGCAAGTCGCTGAACGAGATTAAAGAGATCCTGTCTGGTCTCGGTCTTGGCTTCGGCATGAAATTTGATTCCCAGGGACGGTTGGTCTCACCGGTTGGCGCGCCGGTCAGTGATAGCGCAGAGATTGGCGAGTAATTCGGAAGTTAGAGAAAGAGCATGAGACACAATCGAGCAGGTTTTAAACTAAAGCGTGATATTGGCGCCCGTCGCGCCCTATTGCGCGGCCTCGTGACGAGCGCCATCCTTGAGGAGCGGATTGTGACAACCGTTCCCAAGGCGAAGGCGGCCAAACCGCTGGTCGAAAAGATGATCACCTTGGCCAAGCGCGACACCCTGCACTCCCGCCGGCAGGCCGCGGCTTTCCTTTTGACTCCGGCTGCCGTGCAGAAGCTGTTTGACAAGATCGGGCCGCGCTTCACCCAGCGGAACGGGGGCTACACCCGGGTCGTCCGGGTAGGCGTCCGCAAGGGCGATGGCGCTGAGACCGCGATGCTGGAACTGGTCGGATCCGAGTTGGTCCGTCGGGCCGCCGACCGGGCCAAACGGCGTGAAGAGCGTCTGAAGCAGCTGCAGCAGGGTCAGGAAGCTGACGGCGAGCAAGATTCCAAATAGCTGTTCCGCTCCCGCACTCCCGGCGCAAGAATCGATAACGGATTCTTGCGCCGTTGTGTGTTGGGGCGCCCTCGGTTCCCATGGAGACCACCCCCACACCCCCTTCTGCACTCGTCTCGGTCCTGTGCGTTAGCCGTAATCAGGACGCGAACCTGCGACGGTGCCTGGCGGCGTTGGCGCAGTCGACGCTGGCCGGCAGGACTCAGGTTGTGGTAGTCGATCTAGCCTCCAGTGACCAGACTCCGGCCGTAGTGGCGGAGTTTCCGGAGTTGACTGCGCTCCGTCTCCCGAAAAATTTCGGTTGGACGAAGGCTGCCAATATCGGCCTCCGTTCTACTCTGGCTCCAAGCATCCTCTTCCTCGATCCCCGTGTCGAACTTGACCCGAACGCTGTCGAGTTTCTGCTGGGAGCCGTCGAAGAGAGCGGTCCCGTGGCGGCGGCGGTGGCTACCCTGCGCGGCCCTGATGGCGCCCCGGCGCCCTATCTTCGAGCTTTGCCGGACGCCACGCTCCTGCGGACGGATCCCTACGCTCCCGCCCGCCCGGACGAGAGTGAGCCGGCCGACTATCCTGGCCTGTCCGCCTTGCTGATCCGCAAGTCCTTCCTCAAGGGCATGAACTACTTCGATGAACGGTACGGCGAACTCTGGGCCGATGCCGAGCTGGCCGCCCAAGTGAAGCGGGCACAGCGACGCATCCTCCGCGTACCCGGTGCCTGCGGTGTACTTCACCCGGAGCAGGATAAGCGCATCCCGGCGGCCCTTCTCGTTGCCGACTGGCACTCCGGGGCGGCGGTCTATCTCAAGAAACATTACGGGCGGGCGCTGGGCCGCTCTCTTGGGCCCATATTCGGATCCCTGTTCAGTGGGAATCTCAGTCTGACCCGCCATTTACTGGCCGGGGACAAGGTCGACGGTACGCAGGAATGAACCACCCGATCCTGCTTCTCCCGGCTGTTCGCTACAATTTGTGATAAACTCAAGGTTTGTGTGTACCTGCTGAGCAGGTCTGCGCAACCGATTTTTTTGGAGTCTTTTATGGAATGTCCTGTAACCGGAATCAAAACTCAGTTCGGTAATCGCGTCTCCCACGCCAACAACAAGACCCGCCGTACTTGGCAGCCGAACATGCAGAGTAAGCGCTTCTGGTATCCCGCCGAGAATCGTTTTGTTCGCCTGACGCTCAGCGTGCAAGGTATCAAGCACATCGACAAGGTCGGCATCGATGCGGTAGTCCGCGACCTCCGCGCCAAGGGCGTGAAGTTCTAGCGCTCCTGGCAGCGCGGGCAGAAGTGGGTACCGCGCTGCTGTAGCGTTTTTTTCTCAATAACCGTTCCGCACCGTCGGCATGGTTTTCCCTCTCTGGCGTAAACCTGATGCTGGAGTTGAAAGGATCCTTTTTCTCCGGCGGTATTCACGTAGTCGGAGATTGACGACCCGCCAGCTTCAATTGCTTCGGCCAGCAGGACCTTCATCTCGCGCCATAGCGTGGTCCAAACGGACCCAGGGAGATCTTCGGTTCGCCGCTCCGGATGAATTCGCGCCCGGAACAGCAGTTCGTCCGCATAGATGTTGCCGAGGCCCCGCAGGAACCGCTGGTTCAGCAGTAGGCCTTTCACCGCGGTGCGATAGCTTGTGGCGCGCCCATTAAAGGCTATCCGGCTGATCTCCAACGGATCCGGTCCCAGGGCGGCGACCGGCTCTGGGAGGGACTCGCTCCAGAGTACCCGGCCGAACTGCCGGATGTCTTCGAGGCTCAACGAAAATCCGTCGAACTCCCAGACCGCCCGGGTGTATGGGTTGGCCGGCACGTCGAACAAGAGCTTGCCGGTCATTCCCAGGTGCACGGCCAGCACGCCCCGGTCGAGATCGAAGACGATATACTTGCCGTAGCGGCGCACCTCGGCCACGCGCACGCCGGCTAACTCCGGCGGAAAAGTTCCTCGAAAGACGCGGGAAGGCTGATAACGCCCCGTTCGGATGGTCTGCCCCTTTAGCCGGGGCGCCAGGGACCGGACAATTGTTTCCACTTCCGGTAGTTCCGGCACCGGCTAATCCAGCTCAACCGCAATCGAGCGGTCTTCGAGCACGTGCACCGGATAGCGCCGGAGAGACAGACCCGGATCAAACGCGCACACGCCAGTCGTGCAATCGAACTCCCAACCGTGCCACGGACACACCAGGAGCGTCCCGTGCAGTGCGCCCATCGCCAGCGGTCCTCCCCGGTGTGGACACCGGTTATCCACGGCGAACAACTTCCCGTTTACATTGCACACCGCCACCTCCCTGTTGTCCTGACGAAACTCAAGCACCCCGCCGGGTCGTAGGTCATCGAGCGAGCCAACCTGCACCAAGGCCATATAGAATTAACCTACCATGCGATTCCCGCTCCTTTTCTGTGTCCCACTGTTTCTCCTTGCCGCCTGCCGCCCGTCCCCGTCGAAGGTGATTGGGGTGGTTCCGAAGGGCGCGGGCCATATCTTCTGGCTCACGGTGAAGGCGGGGGCGGAGAAGGCAGCCGCCGAGTCTGGCTACACCATCGAGTGGAACGCCCCGACCCTCGAAGTCGATGCCAGCCGTCAGCGGGACATCGTCGACTCCATGGTCACCCGGCGGCTCGCCGGCATCGCCCTCGCCCCGGTAGATCGCAAGGCGCTCGCCGGCGCCGTGGACCGCGGCAACGCGGCGGGAATCCCCATGGCCGTGTTCGACTCCGACGTTGACACGACCAACCGCCTGACCTACGTCGCAACCGATAACCGCGCCGGAGGACGACTGGCCGCGCAGCGCCTGGCGGCCGTGATCGGCGGCAAGGGAAAGGTCGCGGTGATCGGCTTCATGCCCGGCAGCGCTTCGACCATGGAGCGGGAGGCCGGATTTCGCGAGGAAATAGCGGCCCACCATCCCGGCATTCAAATCGTGGTTGAGAGCTTCGGTATGGCGGATCGCGCCAAGGCGATGGCGGTAACCGAAAACGCCCTGACCGCGCACGCTGACCTCGCCGGAATTTTCGCCGACAACGAGTCCAGTTCGGCCGGGGCCTTGCAAGCCATCAAGAGCCGCCAGGCAAAAAAGGTGAAGTTTGTGGCTTTTGACGCCAACGAACAGTTCATCGAGGACCTGCGCGCCGGCTGGATCGATGCGCTGATTCTCCAGGACCCTTTCGCGATGGGGTATCAATCCGTGAAGGCGATTACCGTTGCTCTCAGCGGCGGCGCCCCCGCGCCCCGCCAAGACTTGCCCGCGACGCTCGTGACGCTGGCGAACCTTGACGCCGGAGCGATCCCGCCGATGATCTTGCCGGGCGCCCAGAAGAGGTTGACGCAGGGAGCACATTAGGCCGACACATTTCCCCGACTGGTCGAAATCTGCGCAACGAAGGTCCGGACAACGATCCGCTCCGGTTTCCGTGGCCCCTGCCTTGCGCCGGAATTCCGGCAGCGTTGATCCCCCCGGGCGGAAGGGCCGCGCCCCTCGCTTCGCCGCCACTCGCTCCTTGCTTAACGACGCCGGTATCCGAGCGGCTGAAGTAACCGCCATCGGCGGAACCGGAAGCTCGCCTCCGCCGTCTTCCATCGGCGACCGTACGCCGAAACGGCCGAGCATCGCGAACCGTGGGAAGGGAAGTGAACCTCCCTTCCCTTCCCGACGGAAATGAAATCAACGCCGCTAGCCAAAGACAGGACGGAAGGACGCGATCGACTTCTGCCGGCCCTCGCTTAGTCCCGCCGGAATCCAGGCGGCTTCGGAAACCGCGGCCGGAACGGCTTGCCGCCGGGTTTCTCCCCCGGGCCCCGTCCGCTCTCTCCGCCGTCTCCGGGGCGAGGGCCAAATCGCCTTGGCGGCTTCGTTCCATCCCCACCCGGCACCGGGCCCTCCCGTCTGGGCCAATCTCCGCCCCGTGGCGCCGGCCTGCCGCCCTCCGGTCCCCGGAAGGGCCGGGCCGGGCGATCAGAAAACCCCGAGCGCCCCGGACGAAACGGAGGGCCAGCGCCGGCACCTTTTTCAAAACGGCCGGCCGGCGGTCGATCTCCCTCAAAACGAGGCTTCCGGTACGGCCGGTCGCCTTGGCCCGGGGCCTCCCTGTCCCGCTCTCCGGGCGGCGTCGACCGGGCGAAGGGCCGCTGATCGCCTCCACCTCGCTCCTCCTGCCCTCCGAACCGGGGACGTTTGACGTAGGGCAGACGTTCACCGCCCCGTTCGCCGCCTCGTTCACCGCCCGCCCACGGACCGGCGGGCCGGAGCCGACCCGGTTGCTCCTCGCCGCCGCGCTCCGGCCCCCTCCGCAGCTCGGCCGGCGGAAGCTCCGCCGCCGGGACGGGGCCGGTCGAGGCGACCCGTTCGCCGGGCCGCACGTCCCGCGGTCCCGGAAGGTCGGACGCTTCGCCGATACCGTAAGGGCGCCGTTCGCCGGCTTTCACGGCCCGCCGCTTCTCCTTCTGCTCCCGGACCTCTTCGGGGCCATTCCGCAGCAGGGCATCGGCGGCCTGCACCGTACAGGCTAGCGCCGCCACCTTATGCACCCGCACCATGTGGGCGCCGGCGAGGATGGCGCCGGTCACCGCCGCCGCCGTGGCAAAGTCCTGCTGCAGGGCGTCGTTGCTCTTCTGGCCCAGGAAACTCTTCCGCGAGGCGCCCACCAAAATCGGCAGATCCAACTCGCGCAGCCGGCCCAGCCGGGAGAGGATCTCCCAGTTCTGGTCGCCGCGCTTGCCAAAGCCGAGGCCCGGGTCGATAATGATCTTCTGCCGATCAACAAGCGCCTTCTGCGCCCGGTTCACGCTGTGCTCGAGATCGGTCAACACCGTTTCGGCCGGGTGGGGCAGGTTCCCGAGCTTGGACCAGGTCTCGGGTGTCCCGCGCATGTGGTTCAGGATCAGCCCCGCGTCCTGGGCGGCGACGACGTTCGCAAGCCGCGGATCGATCGTCAGATTCGAGGGGTCGTTAATGAACGCCACCCCGTACTCCAGCGCCTTCGCCGCCACGCCGCTCTTGTAGGTATCGACCGAGATCGGGATCGTTAATCGGCCCTCAAGCCGCTTGAGTACGGGAATCAGCCGGCGAAGCTCTTCGGCCTCGCTCACGGGCTTGGCGCCGGGTTTGGTCGATTCGGCGCCGATGTCGATCAGGTCGGCCCCCTGCTCCTCAAGCTCAATGGCCCGCGCCACGGCGCGGTCGGGATCGCTAAAGCGTCCCCCATCGGAAAAACTATCCGGGGTTACGTTCAAAACCCCCATGATCAGGGTCCGATCCCCAAACTGCAGCTCGTGGCCGCGAACCTTCAACAGATACCGCTTGGGCCGGATCATCCTTGTACCTTCTTCCATTTTTTGCCCAGCCGCAGCACGTAGCTGCCCGGGAAGTCCAACACGACCAACTCGGAAACCCGCGCGCCATCCACTTCGAGCGCGCCTTCCTTAATCTTTCGCTGTGCCTCGCTTCCCGACGCGGCTAAGCCGCACCGCACGAGCAGCTTATCGATCCGCAGCCCGGGCTCGGTCACCTGGTACTGTTCGAGCTCCGCCGGCACCGAACCTTGCGAAACCACCCGCACCCACTCCCCGGCGGCCCACTCGGCCTCCTCCCGTGAGTGGAAATCGGTCACAATCAGGCGGGCGAGCTCCATCTTGGTCTCTTTGGGATGGGCCTCCCGCAGCCGGGCAATCTCGCTCACGCTCTTGTCGGTGAGCAGTTCGTAATACCGGAACATCAGATCGTCGGGAATCGACATCAGCTTCGAAAACATCACCGCGGGCGGCTCGGTAATGCCCACGTAGTTATTTTTCGACTTCGACATCTTTTCGACCCCATCCAGGCCTTCGAGCAGCGGAACGGTGCCGACAATCTGGGGCGGCTGGCCGTAGGCCCGCTGCAACTCCCGTCCCACCAGCAGGTTGAACTTCTGATCGTTACCGCCCAACTCCACATCGCACTGCATCCGCACCGAGTCGTAGCCCTGCGCGAGTGGGTAGAGAAACTCGTGAATCGAAATGGGGACGTTTGCCTGATACCGTTTTGAAAAATCGTCCCGCTCCAGAATCCGCGCAACGGTGTAGTGCGAACAGAGCCGCACCATCTCCTCAAACGTCATCGGCTCAAGCCACTTGCTGTTGAACTCGATGACGGTCTTGGCGGGATCGAGAATCTTAAAAACCTGGGCTTTGTAGGTCTCCGCGTTCGCGTTGATTTCTGCACGCGTCATCGGCGGCCGCATGGCGTTACGCCCGGTGGGGTCGCCGATGAGACCGGTCATGTCGCCGATCAGAAACGTCACCGTGTGGCCAAGATCCTGGAAGTGCTTCATCTTCCGGATCAGCACCGTGTGGCCAAGATGGAGGTCGGGCGCCGTGGGGTCGAACCCGGCCTTCACCCGTAGCGGCCGGCCCAGCTTCAGCCGTTCGCGGAGATCCTCTTCCCGGATCAACTCCGCCATGCCTTTTCTCAGATAGGCGATCTGCTCTTCAACTGTCAAAGCCACTCCAGCCTTCTATTATCTCCCATCGGAGACACCGGCAACGAATTTTCCCCGGAGTGGCAAAAAAGCCCCCGGTGGGATCCGGGGGCCTGGGCTGCTACACCAGCTTTGTCTTCCGGACCGGCAACTCGCGGATCCGTTTGCCCGTGGCGGCAAAGATCGCGCTGGTAATTGCCGGGGCGATCGGGGGAACCCCGGGTTCGCCGATGCCGGCCGCCGGCGCCTTGCTCGGTACCAGGTGGACGTGGGTCACCCGCGGCGCTTCCTGTATCCGCGCCACCGGATAGTTGTTGAAGTTAGACTGCACAATTCGCCCGTCCGCGGCAGTAATCTCGCCCATCATCGCCAGACTGGTGCCGAACACTGCCGCCCCTTCCACCTGCGAACGGGCGCGCTCCGGGCTGATGATCTGGCCCGCGTCGACGGCCACATCGACCCGTGGAATCGTCAGCCGGCCCCGCTCATCCACCTCGACCTCCACCACCGCCGCCACGTAAGTCAGGAAGCTGCGGTGCGCCGCGACGCCGAGCGCCCGGCCCTTGCCGGGTTTCTTGTTGGCCCAGCCCGACTTCTCCGCCGCCACCTCCAGCACTCGCCTTAGCCGCGCCGTATCCACCGGGAACTTGTCCTGCCCCTGGTCGTTGTTCCAATACTTCATGCCGACGGGCTGAATCGGTACCTGCCGGTCGGGTCCGAGCAGGTCGAGGATGTACTCAACGCGGTCCCGGTTGGCCGCCGCCGCCAGCTCATCGACAAAGGAGTGGATGGCAAAGGCGTGGTAGATGTGGGCGACCGCTCGCATCCAGCCGATGCGCACATGGTTTTTGTGCGGCAGGTTTTCGGCGCGATGGTTGGCAATGGCGTAGGGCAGATCGACCCAGCCCATGCCCATCTCCAACTCCATGGCGTACTCGGCGGCGGCGTCGAAGGTCGAGCCGATCGAGGGGAACGCGCTGCGGTGCAGCCAAGCCGTGGGCCGGCCCTTCTCATCGAGCGCCGCCTTCATGTACATGCCGGCGTTGGCATGGTAGAAGTCGAACTTGATGTCGTCCTCCCGGCTCCAGACCACCTTCACCGGTTTGCCCACCTGCCTTGAAAGGATCGCCGCCTCGCAGACGTAATCGGGCTTCGATTTCCGGCCGAACCCGCCGCCGAGCAGGGTCACGTGGCAGGTCACGTCCTCCTTCTTGATCCCCATCGCCCCGGCCACGGCCTCCTGGACCGCCTGCGGATTTTGGGTCGCGGCGTAGGTGACCACCTTGCCGTCCCGCCACTCCGCCACGGCCGCCGGCGGCTCCATGGGCGCGTGCGACAGCAGCGGAACGTAGTAGGACGCCTCATGGATCCGGCTGGCGCCGGCAAAGACCTTGTCGACGTCCCCCTCGTTGCGGACCACCTTGCCCGGCTGCTTGATCTTGGCCAGAATCTCGGCCTTCTCGCGGGCGGAATCGAAGGCGCCGTTCGGACCCAGGTCCCACTCCACCTTCAGCTTCTTGCGACCCTGGGCCGCGGACCACGTGCTATCGGCGAGCACGGCTACCCCGCCAAGCGCCTGGAACAGATGCGGCGGCTTGAAGCCGGGAATGGTGCTTGTCTGCACAACGCCCTTGACACCTTTCACGGCCGAGTCGTCAAAGCTCCGCAGCTTGGCGCCCAGCACGGGCGGCCGTTCAATGGAGGCATAGAGCATGCCCGGCATCCGGGCATCGATGCCGAACCGGCCCGCGCCGCGGGTATGGTCGGCCTGGTCAATGGTTGGCAGCTCCTTGCCGATGTAGCGGAACTCGCTCTCCGGCTTCAGACGAAGATCGCCTTTCTTCGGTACCGGCAGGGTTGCCGCGATCTTCACCAGCTCTCCGTAGGCTGCCTTCTTGCCGCTCTTGGCGTGGACGACGAAGTGGTTCTGACCCTTGCACTCCCCCGCCGGAACGTTCCATTTCTTCGCCGCGGCCTGCTCCAGCATCAGCCGCGCCGTCGCGCCGGCCTCGCGCATCGCGTCGTAGAAGTCACGAATCGAGCAGGAGCCGTCCGTGTTCTGCGACCCGTACTTGGTATCCCCGACGGCCTGCTGCACCCGCACCTTCTGCCAGTCGGCTTCGAGCTCATCGGCCACCACCATCGGCAGGACACTCCGAATGCCGGTCCCCATCTCGGACCGGTGCGCGACAATCACGGCCGTGCCGTTCGGCTCAAGACCCAGGTAGACGCTCGGCGACCAAGCGGCCGCCGCCGCTTCGGCCGATTCGACCCCCACGCCGAGCACGAGCGCCCCGGCTCCGATCGCGCTGCCGAGAAAGCCCCGGCGGGAAACTTTTTCAATGTGCGTCACGCCTTCACCCCCGCGGCGATCTGGATCGCCTGCCGGATCCGCTGGTAGGTGCCGCAGCGGCAGATGTTGCCTTGCATGGCGGTGTCGATGTCGGCGTTGGTAGGCTTCGGCTTGGCTTTGAGCAGCGCCGCCGCCTGCATGATCTGGCCGCTCTGGCAGTAGCCGCACTGCGAGACGTTGCACTGCTTCCAGGCTGCCTGCAACGGATGCTCGCTCTTGGCGCCCAGGCCTTCGATGGTCGTTATCTCTTTTCCTGCGGCGTCGCGCATCGAGGTGACGCAACTCCGGGTTGCCTCCCCGTTGACATGAACCGTGCAAGCCCCGCACAATCCCGCACCGCAGCCAAACTTAGTGCCGGTGTAATCCAACACATCCCGCAGATACCACAGCAAGGGCATCTCCGGGTCGCCATCAAACCTTTTGGCGGACCCGTTCACTTTGAGCTGAATCATAACAGCCTCCCGAACTAGAGACTATTCCCATCCGGGATCCGGAGTCAACCGCCGCCTCAGCGGATTCGACCCTGGCCGGCTCCGGGGTTCATGCCGGGAAACGGGCTTGGGGTCATTCCCTGCATGCCGCCTGGCATGCCCCCCTGCATGGGGATTCCGCCGGGGTTCATCCCGGCGCCGCCCATGCCCTGCCGCTGTCCCGGCTGGTTCCCTCCGCCGCCCGCCTGCTTGTTCGGGTCGTAGACGAACTCCCACTCTTTGTAGTTGGTTTTTTCGTTGTAGATTTTAATGCCTTCGCGGTCGACCTTGCTGGCGATCCCCACAATGCCGCCTCCCAGACCCTGGGACTGCTGCCCTCCCATAGCCGCGGCGAGGCCCTGCGGGTTGGGCGTCGTCAGCAGCCGGCGAATCATGTCGGTCGCCGGATTTACGTTGATGCCGGTGGCCCCCTGCCCGGTCATCGGCCCGGACATGGGCGGTCCAAAGCTGGTGGACCCGCTCCCGGGCACACGCAGTTGCCCGTTGTTGGCCGGCGTGGCGTTGAACCTCGCCGGATCGGGGGGCATCATGCCGCCCACGGTGTAGCCGCCGCCCCCCACCGTGTAGCCGCCGCCCCCCGATTGGGGTTGGGGCTGGGCCATCTGGCCGCCGGTCTGCGAGTTGGCGGCGGCGTTCGGGTACGTCCCCGGCGCGGCGAACGGTCCGGGCAGGCCGGGCGCCGTGGGGACCGCGCCGGGCGCCGTGGGGACCGCGCCGGGTGGAAGAGGCGCGCCGCCTTCACCGCCCGGCGGCGGGGGAACCATCCCCGGGGCGCCGGGCCGTTCGGACTCCCGCCGCGGGCCGCCCGCGACCGGCGCGTTGGGATCCGCGTTGAGCGTCACGCCAGAACCGACCGCATAAGGGTTGGCCGCCTCGCCCCCCGCCCCCGGCGCCTCGCCCGGCTTGGGTTGTTTCTTGACGAGCGAATCGGTCATGCGGCCCGTGGCGTCGGCGTGAATCAGCCGCCAGTCGTCGGTCCCGGTGAGCGGATCTTTGTACCGCCTGCGCAGAAAACGCGTTCCGTTGGTCTGCTCCAACTCTTCGACCGTCTGCGGGAGCTTCTTATTCTTGCGCACAAAGACCTCAATGCCCCGGATGTACTGCTCGCCCCGCTCGACCAACAGCTCCTCTTTATTCCGTCGCGCTTCAAACGCCAGCCGCGGTAGTTCCATATACAACACCCAGGCCAACGCAGCCGCCATGGCGAACACCAGCAGCATCGCGAAACCGGACTCCGGGCGTGACCGCATCCTGCTCTCCCCCTACTCCAGACTCTCGGTCTGCTCCAGATTCAACGTCTGCTCACTCTGAAACTGCTGGTCTTCCACCACCACCGAATTCAAACCGATCCGGACCACCCGGTAGCGCTTCTGAATCACCTCGCCTTCACCGGCCACATAGATCTCCTCGCCTTCGAGGAAGAAGGCTCGCTTGGCCTTGGCCCGCGCGCCGCCCACGAAGCCATAAAACTTCAGCGGGATCGGCGGGGCGGCCGGCTTCACCGGCGCGGCCGGGGTGATGCTCACCGGCGGTGGGGGCGCGGCGGCAGCGGCAGCCACGGCTGGCTTCGGGAAGATCTTGGGCGGGTCGGGCTGCTTCGGCGGCGGCGCCGCGCCAAAGTCAAAGATCGTTCGCGCTCCGCCCTCAATCCGCACCCCGCCGAGGCGCCGGATCAGTTCGAGGCGCAGCGTCGGGTCGATCGTCGCCGGGTCGACGCGGTCCTCGGCGCGGGCCGCTTTGAGGACCGGCTTGAACTCCTGCACCGCCGCCCGCAGCGCGGGGCGCGTAGTGGCTGCCGCTTCGGCCTCCGCCTTGCCTTTCCGGGCCGGCGCCGGCCGGGCCACGGAGGATGATCCCGGGGAAGAGACCGCCGGCCGAGACTTCGGCCCGGGCGTCCCTCCACCCGCCGGCCCCGCATCGCCGACATACATTACCGCCAGCCCTACCCCAAGAATCCCCACCAGGACCGCGATCTTTTTCGGTTCGGCGCCGAGCTTCATCGCGCGCCTCCCGGACTCTGCGCCAGCACCGGCAGCGGAGCCTCCCGGACAAACGTATTGGCCCGCAGGTTGATGTTCAATACCCCGGTGCCCTGCTGCGGCGAGGCCGATACCGCCTCGATAATCAACAGCCGCGGCGCCTGATCCACCTCCTGCAGAAAGTGCAGCAGGTCGGCATAGGTACCTTCGTAGTTGCCGTTAACCGAAAGCATCGACAGGTCGTTTGAGCCCTCCACCGGGTCTTCGACAAAGCCATGCTCCCGCACCTTCACCCCCGCCCGCTTCGCCATGCCCGACAGCTCGTCAACCACCGTCGAATAGGTCGTCGACCGGCTGAGAAAGTAGGTGTTTAAAAACTGGTCGCCCTCATTGCGCCCCCGGTCCATCTTGGCGGTCAACTGCCGGGTCCGTTCGAGCGCGTTGCCGCGGTCGCGGGCCTGCGTCCGCAGCGCCCGGAGCCGGGCCTCCATCTCCTCGGCCGAGCCGCCAAACGGCGCGTACACAAACCAACCCGCGATCAGGTTGGCGCCAAGCAGCACCAGCACGACCAGGCGGGGCAGATCGAGTCTAAAGTTTTTGGGCATAGTTCACACTCACGCGATACCGGTAGAGCGGCTCACTCTGCGACGGCGGCAGCATCGTGGCCACCGAAGGGATGGAGAAGACCGGCGACGCCTCCATCCGCTTGAGCAGATCGATTACCGGCTCGATACTCTGCGCCCCGATGGTCATCTCCAACTGAATCTCGTTGCGGGCATTGGCCTGTGGACGCAGCGCAATCAGCCGGGCGTTGTAGGGCAGCACCTGCTCGAGGTCGGCAAACAGCCGCGACCAACTGATGCCTTTGCGCGCAATCAGCGTGTTCAAAAAGACGCTGCGTTCGAGCACATCGGCGTTTTCGGCCTTCCGCATGACCGCTTCGAGCGTCGCCTGCTCGGTCGCCATCGCGGCAATCTGCTGTTCGGTCTGCGCCAGGGCCGCCACCAGGTCCGACTTGGCCTGGCGCTCGTTCCAGATCAGACCGCCGAGCAGAATGAGAGTAATCACCAGCAGGCCCGTGGCCAAGGCGGAAAAGACCGTCACGGCGCGGTCGTTGCGAAACGGCTCACTCGATAAGTTGATGGGATAACGCATGTTAACTCCGCCCCCCCGAAGCCAGATAGCCCAGCAAGCCGGCGTTGCACGGATTCGGCGTGCCCAGGGGGGAGGTAAGCGTCTCCACCGGCAGATCCACATCCACCGGCAGCGATTCGAGACCGCACAAATGCACCGCGTCCGGCCGAAGCTTCAACTCCTCCTCAAGATACGCCAGCGTCGGGTACAGGACGCGCCCGAACTCCTCCTCATCGCAAAATCGCTCCAGGCTCCGCGCCATCCGCGACGAAAACGCCAGATTGGACACCCCCGCCTCCTGGCCCTCCTCGCTCAAGGCCAACTCTACGCACCGCAGCAGCCGCACCCGCCCCGCCACCGTCACCGCCACGGTCAGTACCTTCCCCGATAGCTTGACCAGAACCTGGCAACCCGTCACCGGCACCAGTTCGAGCGCTGCCAGTGTCGAGGTGGTGATCCGCCCCGGCCACAGACCCGCCGCCCGGAAGGCGGCCTCGTACTTGGCCAGAATCTCGAGCGAGACCAGCGTCGCGAGCACGTCCACCTCTTTGGCCCCATCCGGCCGCGGCTGCACGAAGCAACTCACCGCCGCCGCATCGACGTCAAACGGCACCGTCTTCTTCATGCGGAATCGCACCAGGGCCCGCTGCTCGTCCGGGTCGGCGGGAAACTGGCTGAAGTCGAGCACCGCCATCCGGGCCGCAAAATCGGGCAGAATCACCATCGCCGTCCGGCGCTCCCGGCCGCCCCCGGCGCCGGCCGCCTCGCGGATGGCCTTTACGAACGATTCATTCCGCAGAATGTTCTCTTCAAGCGGCGAGATCCGCAGGGTGTCGTCTTCAAAAGCAACCCACCGCGGCGCACCGTTGCGCGTGGCGCAGGCGATCCCCTGCGCCGAAATCTCGAAGCTCAACTCCGGCGGCGGATCGGCCAACCAACGCTGGATCGTGTCGGTGATCGCCATTAGCCCTCGATAAATGTCACTTTGTTGATCTCCCGCAGCGTGGTAATCCCCGCCCGGACCCGCTCAATCGCCGACTCGCGCAGCGTCGACATCCCCTCACCGCGCGCATAGCGCTTAATCTCACTCGTCGGCCGCCGGTCCAGAATCATCTCGCGAATCCTCTCCGACATATCGAGCAGTTCGTGAATCGCGCTCCGGCCGTGGTAGCCCGTGCCGCCGCACTCAAAACACCCGGCTCCGTCATAGAAAACCACATCGCGCCAGTCGGCCGGATCGAGGCCCGAGGCCCGCAACTCCTCTTCGTCGGCCGGCACCGGCTGCTTACAGTGCTCACAGATCGTGCGCACGAGCCGCTGGGCCAGAATACAGTTCATCGCCGAAACAAAGTTGTACGGCTCGACGCCCATGTTCAAAAAACGGCCCAGGACGTCGAAGACGTTGTTGGCGTGCACCGTGGTGAAGACAAGGTGACCCGTCAGCGCCGAGTTGATGGCGATCTGCGCCGTCTCCTGGTCGCGGATCTCGCCCACCAGAATCTTATCGGGGTCGTGGCGGAGAATGCTGCGCAGCCCGCGCGCGAAGGTCAGCCCCTTCTTTTCGTTCACCGGAATCTGCGTGACGCCCTTCAGTTGGTACTCGACCGGGTCTTCGATCGTGATGATCTTATCCTCGTCGTTCTGGATCTCGCTGAGCGCGGCGTAGAGCGTCGTCGTCTTGCCCGAACCGGTCGGCCCCGTGACGAGCACCATGCCGTAGGGCTCTTTAATGTAGAGCCGGAACTTGCGCAGATCGTTTTCGGAAAACCCCACGACATCGAGCGAAAGCTTCGAGAACTTCTCGCTCATCGACTCTTTGTCGAGGACGCGCAGCACCGAGTCCTCGCCGTGCACGGTCGGCATCACCGAGACGCGAAAGTCGATCAGCCGCCCCTTGTACCGCACCCGGAACCGGCCGTCCTGCGGCACGCGCCGCTCGGAGATGTCGAGTTCGCTCATCACCTTGATGCGCGAGATGATCATCGCGCTCCAGTCCTTGGCGATGGGCGACATGGCATAGTGCAGCACGCCATCGATCCGGTACTTGATGACCACCTCCTGGTCGCGCGTCTCAATATGAATGTCGCTCGCCCGCCGCTCCAGCGCGTTGAAGATCGTCGTATCCACCAGCTTGATGACCGGGGCGATGTCGTCGCCCCCGGCCGAAATCTTGTCGATCGACAGCGTCTCGTCCGGATTCTCCTGGTCCGAGACCACATCGAGCGTAAAGCCCTCGGTCACCTCTTCGAGCACGCGCTGCGACTGCTCGGTCTTCTTGAGCAGATCGGCGATCTGATGGAGCGGGGCCACCTTCACCCGTAACCGGCGCCGCAGCAGGACGCTCAACTCATCGACCAGCTGCAGATTGCGCGGATCGGCCACGGCAATCTCGAGCGTCTCCCCCGAAAGCGACTTTTCGAGCGCCACCGGCACAAAGTTGTACCGGAACATCATATCCACCGGCACCAGACGCAACAGTTCGAGGTCCACGGTCGACTCTGTCAGGTCGACGTAGGGCGTCCGGTAGCGTAGGGCCAGCGCCTTCGATTCGGTGATCTCCGTCGCCAGTGCCGGGGGGCTCATCTGCGTTGCCATTTATCCTCCAACCGTATCCGCCAAAGAAAAGATGGGCAGGTAAAGCGCCACCAGCACAAACGCCACGAAGATCCCCATGAAGATCATGATGGCGGGCTCAATCAGCGATAGCGCTGCCCCGAGCCGCGTCTGCACATCGTCTTCAAAAAACTCGGCTACCGACCCGAGCATGGCCGGCAGCGCACCCGTGGACTCACCCACCTCGATCATGTCGAGCGCCAGCGGCGGGAACACCCCGGTGGCGTTGAGCGAAGAAGAGAGCGTCTGCCCTTCGCGCACCGATTTCCGCGTCGATTCCAACGCTTTCGAAAGCACCCGCGTCCCCACGCTCGCCGCCGCGGTTTCAAGCGCCTGAATCAGCGGAATGCCGCCGAGCAGTAGCGTCGACAGCACCCGGGCAAACTGCGCCACCTGATACTTGATCCAGATCTCGCCCGCAATGGGCATCTTCAGCTTAATCCGGTCGAGCACCTCCTGGCCCGCCGCGGTCTTGGCCCAGGCCCGGATGCCGAATCCGGCGCCGACGACTCCCAGCAGGCCGAACCACAGATACTCCTGCGCCGCCTCCCCGAACGAGATCAGCAGCGTGGTCAGCAGCGGCAGTTTGGCGTTCATGCTGCTGTAGAGCGAGCTGAACTGCGGCACAACGTAGGTGATCAGAAACACCACCAGCAGTAGCACCAACACGATCAACAGGCTCGGATAGATCAGCGAGGCGATCAGCTTCTTGCGCACCGCCAGGGTCATCCGCTGGTAGTTCACAAAGCGCTCGAGCACCTCGACGAGCGCTCCGCTCCGCTCCCCGGCCAGCAGCGAGGTGACGTAAATCGGCGGAAAAACACCCTGCTTGGCGAAGGCGTCCGACAGGCTCGTTCCCACCCGCACATCGTCCCGCACGGCCGAAATCAGCGGGCTCATCCGGGCGTCGGTGAGCCGCGTGGCCAGCAGGTCGAGCGATTTGAGAATCGGCAAACCAGCCTTGATCAGGGTGACGAACTGCTGGTTGAAGATGAGAAACTTCTCGAGATTGAGCTTTTTCTTCCGGTTGGCGCCCGTCAGCGAGGGCGCCAACTGGTCGAACTTGCCCCGCGCCTTGACCGAATAGACGAGAAAACCCTGCTGCGTAAAGCGTTCCCGCAACTCCTGTTCCGATCCCGCCTCGGCAATCTCCTGCTTGATCTGGCCCCGCGCATCGGCGTACTTCAAAACAAACTCGGCCATCTAGCGCTCCCCCCCGGCCACCACTTCGACGCCGGGCGGCGCTACGAACGTAAAGATCGCATCATTCAAAACGGGGTTGCGGACCTCGCCCGAGAACTGAAAAATCGTCGTCGCTCCGTCCTGGTTTCGGATGGTCAGCGTGGCGATCCGGCTGTCCGGGCCCACGGTAAAGGCGACCTGCGCAAAAGGCGACTTTTGCGGGTTCTTCGGTTCGGCCGTAATCGTCACCATGCCGCCGGACGGCTGAATCAAAAACTTGCCGAAGTCCCGCTGGAAGTCCAGCCTACCGATCAGGAACGCGAGCGGGGCCTGAATATCTTCGGCCTCCTTCAGCTTCATCTTCTCGGCGCGCCGGGCCAGGACCGAGTAGTACCAGTAGTCGCTGCCGTCGGAGATAAACAGCTTGCCGTCCGGCCGCGTGTACTCCCAGCGCATTCGCCCCGGCTTGCGTAGGCGCAGGCTGCCGGATTCCACCCGCCGCGCCCGGTTCGGGGCGATGTAGGTCTGTTCAAACGCCAACTCCAGCGTCCGGACCGAGTTGTAACGGTCCTCGACACCCCGGAGCAGACGGGCCAGGTCCACGGCATCCGCCCCCGCGAGCGTTGCCGCGGCAAGCAGAAGGCCAAAGAGAGAGCGAATGCAGGTCACCGAAAGGAATAGACGCGCGCCGGCCGCGTCTCGTGCAGGGCAAATCTTAGTGGCCTGGCCACTCGTTGACGGCCGTAATCACCCGTTCCACCTCCTCGGAGGTCAGCTGCGGGTGAATCGGCAGGCTGACTTCGCCCGCGGCCAACTCCCGCGCCACCCCGAGATCCCCGTGCCGCACAAAAGCCACCCCCACCATCGCCGCCTGGTCCGGGATCAGAATGGGGTAGTGCCGGCCTGTCGCAATGCCGCGCGCCTTGAGATGCGCCTCGAACTGCTCCCGCGCGGTCGCGGCGACAGTAACCGGAAACAGGTGCTCACAGGAAGCCGAGCCCGCCACCGGCCGCAGCAGCCGCACCCCGGAATGCCGCATGCCGGCCGTATACGCGGCGGCGATCTGTTGCCGGCGCCGGGTCCACTCCCCCAGCCGCGGCAGCAGGGCCGCGCGCAGAATCGCCGCCTGCAGCTCGTCCAGCCGGCTGTTCCAGCCGATCTCGTCGTGCTGGTACTTGGCGCTCTGGCCGTAGTCGCGCAACCGGCGCACCTGGGCGGCGAGCTCCGCGTCGCCGGTGAGGACCGCCCCGCCATCGCCCATCGCCCCCAGGTTCTTGGTCGGATAGAAGCTCGTCGCCGCCAGCCGCCCCACCGTGCCCGTCGGCCGCCCGCGCCAGGCGGCGCCGATCGACTGCGCGCAGTCCTCAAGAACCGTCAGCCCGAACCGGTCCCGCAGCGCGGCCAGCCGGTCGAGGTCGAGGCACTGGCCGAAAAGATGAACGGGCAGCAGGAAGCGGATACCCGGCTCGGCGGCCAGCACGGCTTCGGCCTCGTCGAGATCGAGCAGCCCGTTGGCATCGGTATCGCAGTACACCGGCACCCCCCCGAGCCGCACAATCGCCATCGTGGTGGCAAAGGCCGAAAGCGGCGTCGTCAGTACCCGGTCGCCGCAGCGCAGTCCGAGGGCGCGGAGGCCGATCTCCAGGGCGTCCAGTCCGCTGCCTACCCCGACGGCGTGGTCCGGCCCCCAAAACCGCGCCAGTTCCCGCTCAAACTCCGCAACCTGGGCGCCCAGCACATACCACCCACTCGACCCCACCAGGTCGACCGCGCTCCGCACCTGGTCGCCGATCTCGGACCATTGGCGCTTGAAGTCGTTTAGTAGTATCGGCTGCATGGATACCACTACCGATGACACGAACCGGCCGCCCGGCGCAACTTAGCCCAGCGCCGCCGCCACCTCGGCCATCACCGCCGCCCAGTCGCCGGGTCGCGGCTGGCGGAAGATCCGCACCGATGGGTACCACGGCGAATCGCCCCGGTTTTGCAGCCAGCGCCAGTCGGCCGCGTAGGGCAGCAGCAGCCAGGTCGCCTTGCCCAGAGCGCCCGCCAGGTGCACCATCGACGTATCCACCGTAATAACGAGGTCGAGCGCCTCCACCAGCCCCGCCGTATCCGCAAAATCCCCCACCTCCGGCCCCAGGTCGAGCGCCGCTATTGCGGGCGGCGCGGCTACTCCGTATTGCAGATGCACCAGCGCCACGCTGGACAAGCTAGCCACAGGCTCCCAGGCAGCGAAGCCGGTGCTCCGGTTGCGGTCGTTCTTGTACTTGGGGTTGCCTTGCGAAACGAAGCCAACCAGACGACGCGGCCGCAGCGGGGCGAGACGTTCCCGCCAGCGCTCCCGGGCTGTCTCCGGCGCGGCAAGGTAACGGGGCGCGGACGGGATCGTCTCAAGCGTCGTCCCCACCAGACCCGGCACGCTGAGCAGGGGGACATGATAATCGGCCGCCGGCGCCGGGTCCACCGGCGCTAACACCAGTTCCGGCCGCGGGTCGAGCGTCTCGAGCAGCGGCGCCAGCTTGGGCGGGCACTCAAAGATCACCCGCGCCCCCCGCGCGGCCAGCACCCCCAGATACCGGCAAAACTGCAGCGTATCGCCCAGCCCCTGCTCGGCGTACACCAGAATCGACCGTCCTTCGAGCGGCTCCCCGGTCCACCGCGGCATCGGAAAGGGCCGTCGGGGAAAGGCGCCCGCGGTCTCAAAACGAGCCTCGTAGCCCCGCCAGCCCGCGGTCAGCCGGCCGGCCGTCAGATGGGCCAGACCGGCGTTCCAGACCGCGGATGGTTCGGTCGGGTCGAGCGTGAGTGCCCGCTCGGCGCAGGCGATCGCTCCTTCGAGATCGCCCTGACCCAGCAGACAGCTGCCCAGGTTGGTCCACGCCCCGGCGTGCGCCTCATCCCGGGCCAGCACCTGTCGCAGTTCGGTCATCGCCGCATCGAGCTCGCCGATCTCCTGCAGTAGCGTACCCAGGTTGTAGCGAGCGCCGATGTATTCCGGGCGGACCGCCAAACACGCCGCGTAGTGCTCCCGGGCGCGGGCGGTCTCGCCCAGACTCTGGAGCAGGACGCCCAGATTGTTCTGGGCATCGGCGTGCGCCGGGTCTTCGGCCACGACCTGCGCAAACGCCTCGACGGCCTGGTTGATCCGGTCCAGGTACATAAAAACGACGCCCAGCGTGTAGCGGGCCGCCGTCTCCCGCGGGTGCGCCTGCAGAATCGACTCCAACTGCTCGCGCGCCTGCTCATTTTCGCCGGCGAGGGCCAGGTTCTGCGCCCGGGCCACGCGCCAGGCGACGGGCTCCCGGTCCGGCGCCCGGCTGCTTTCAAGGGCGCTATCCCACGCCCCGGCCGCCTCCCGGAAACGTCCCAGGCCGCCGAGCAGTTCCGCCACCCGCACCCACAGGCCGGAGTCCCCCGGCTGGCCGGTGAGCGCCTGCCGGTAGCAGGCCACCGCGGCCTCCGGCTGGCCCTGCCGTTCGAGCAAAATGCCCAGATTCCGGCACAGGTGGGGTGCGGGGCCTTCGAGGCCGATGGCCGCCCGTAGCAGTTGCACGGCCGTATCCGGCCGGCCGGTTTCGGCGTGGAGCAGACCGAGCAGCTGAAGCCCGTTGGCATCGCCCGGCGAGCGGTCAAGCGCCTGCAGGTAGAGCTGTTCGGCCTCGCGCCAACGGCCCGCCTGATGCAACTGCTGCGCTTTTTGAATGGTCCGGGCCGCTGCCTTCATCTGATACCACCATCGGCGGAAGCCGGAGCGGGGACCAGAGCGCCGGCCCGGAAAATGAACCCGGATTGTTCCGAAGCTCCGTCTGCGCGCGGCCTATCTATCTCTGCGCACAGGCTCTGCGCACAGGCTCTGCGTACACACTATCCGTTGCGGAGCAGCGACAGGACCTGCTGCGGCGCCGTGTAGGCCTGCGCGAGCGCTGCGATGCCACCCTCGAGCAGGATCTGCGCCCGGGTCAGGCTGGCGGTCTCCTGAGCCAGATCCGCATCCCGGATCAACGACTCGGAGGCGGCCAGGGTGGTGAACTGGGACTGGGCCAGATCCACTGCGAAGGGGAACTGGTTCTGTCCCCGGCCAATCACCGCCTGGGCCGCGCCGAGCCGGGAGACGGCATCGCTCAGGGCGGTGACCGTCCGCGCGGCCGCCGCCGCGCTCTCAATGCCCGCGCGGCCGCCGCCGCGCTCTCAATAGAGGACGTCGAGCCGGTTCCTACCGTCGCGGCGCGAACGACCGTACCCTGGCTGCCGATGCCCGCACCGCTCTGATTCGTGCTGATCGCTACTTCGAAACGATCCAGCGTACTCGCAAAACGGATGCCCTCAGCCCCTGCCGCGGTCACCTTGTCTTTTACGGCGACGATCTGCCGCAGTGTTGCGTTGTTCGATTGCTGCAGTGAGAGATTGACCAAGTTGGGCACGTCGTCGAGGCCGCCTCTTGCGAGTGTCGCGTCGTTTCGCAGAACCACCGCCAGGGACTGGATGGCCCCGGAAGCAGCCGTGGCCGAGATCGTGATGGTTTGGTCGTCATCCCCGTTCTGGATTGTTGAGAAGCGCACAGGCCGCGCAGGTACGGCAACACCGGGCGAGGAACTCGACCCTCCTGCCGGGCCGAAGCGAGTCCGTTGTGCGCGTGTAATGCGAAAGCTCAGCAGATCGGTCTGTCGCGCACCCGCGGATAGAAAGAAGTTCACCTCCGTGTTCCCCGCCTGGATTTCGGCGGTGTCGGCGGTGCTGGAGGCCCCTGGGCTGTTAAAACCAAAGACATCCGTCGCGCCGAGCGCCGCCATCCGGAACCGGGAACCGGAGGTGCTCGCGATGGTGATCACCGTACCGTTATTGGTGGCGCGCAAGCCGGCAGCGGCCAGCGTGGCATTCCCGGCAAACGTGGCATGCAACGCCGTGGTCGCCCCGCTGATCCCGGAAGTCGCCGGGGTGACCTCGATCGACTCCGTTGCACCGTCCGCAATCGAGAATTCGAGCGTTTGCGGGATGGCGGCGAAGGTGCCGGCCACCCCGGTGAGGGACGCATACTGTGCGGTACCACCCGCGCCGGTCGAGCCGCGGAACGAACCGAGACCCAGCCGGTTCTGAACATCACCCGCGACCCGGACTTCGAACCGCTCACCCCGCGAGAGGGAGAACACGAGGGGTTGGCCCGCTTCGGCGGATGACAGCGTGAGTCCGGTCCCTTGGAGCGAGGCTTCGCTGCGGATCGCTGTACGCAGGTCGGCCAGGGCCTCCTCGATCGTCGTGGTTGCCGTTACCCGCAAAGAGACGCCAGCCGGCCAGGGCAGGCTCGCTCCCCGAAAGTGCAGGGCGATCGTCCCCGCCCCCGCCGCCCCAAACGGGGTCCCGGCCACCGCTGTGGCCGATCCCCCGGTCACGGTATTGGTCAGGCCCCTTCCGGCGGGATTGGACACGGTTTTCACATTGCCGAGCAGCGCGTTCGCCATCCGGTCCCCCGCCGCTACCGGAAACGCCGTCGAGGCCGAGGTGAAGCTGAGCGACTTCCTGCCTGCCGCATCGGTAACCACCGCGGCGCGAATGCCCGCGTTCCGAAATGACGTGGCCGCTGCCGTCGGACTCTCCCCGGCCGCCTCGATCGCGGCATTGCTGTTCGCCACCAGAGTGTCGATATCGGTGACACCGGCCAGGCTCGTCGTCACCCGAATCTGGTTGCGATCGCCGAATCCGGGACCGCGGAAGCAAAGGTCCGTGAAACCCGCTGTCGCCAGCGAGGCCGGGTTGGTCGCGTTGCTGAGGATGTCGGCAACGCTGGTGGCCGAAGCCGGGCCGAGGTCGCTTGTACTGATGCCCTGGGCCTGCACCCCCCGCAACCCGAGGCTCCGGGCGTCCACCGTCGCGGCCGACAGGTCCACCCCGGCCGAACCGTTGGCGGTTGACGAGATTCCGCTCGCCGCCCGGCCACCGCCCGCATACACCGCCAGCGACCGCGTCAGAGCGCCACCCGTAACCAGACCCACCGTCTGCGCTTACCGGTCAATCTAACTGATCAGGCTCACTAATCAGGCTGGAGAACTCGCGGTCCAGCCCGCGGCGGTCGCCGGAAAACGTTCCTGAGGCCGACTGCGTGGCCAGGGTACGGGCCCGGTCGAGGAGCCGTCCTATGTTGTTGACGCCGCCGTCAAGCGTCTGCAGGGCGCTCAGTCCGTCGTTGGCGTTCCGCACTCCCTGCCCGAGGACCGCCTGATCACTGCGCAAGGAGTTGGCAAACGCCAGCGCCGCGGCATCGTCGCCGCCCGTCAGGAGTCGCTTGCCGGAGGTGATCCGGTTCATGCTCTGTTGCTGCGTGGCGATGGTCTGCCGCAGGGACTCCCGCGACTCCAGCGCCGTGACGTTGGTGTTGATACGGAACACGGCAACTTTCCCAAGTACCAAGGTAAGTTGAGGAGAGATTCCCGCGCTTTCCTCCTCCGGAGCGGGGGCCGCCGCGAACGGATGGTGGGGCGTTGTTGGAGGGGGGAGCAGCCCTGGTCCCCAGCGACGGGCCCGTAAGGCGTCGCGTGGGCGATGGCCGGAGCCTGCGCCTTCTTCCGGGTGCTGGCGGGAGAAAAAAAGCCCGGAGCGTTTGCACAATCCGGGCTGAGGGACGGAGGAGCCTATGGCGGGTCAGTTAACCCCGTAGCAGGGACAGCACCTGCTGCGGCGCCGAATTCGCCTGCGACAGCGCCGAGATACCGGCCTGCAGCAGAATCTGCGCTTTCGTCAGGTTGGCAGCCTCTTCCGCCAGGTCCGCATCGCGAATCCGGGACTCGGAAGCTGCCAGGTTGGTCAGCTGGGACTGCGCCAGATTCACGGCGAAGGTGAACTGGTTCTGGCCGCGTCCGACGGTGGCTTGGGCCGTCCCGAGCCGGCTCACTGCACTGCTGAGCGCAGTCACGGCCCGCGCCGCCGAAGCCTCGCTGTCGATCGAGGCCGTCGAACCAGTGCCGACCGTCGAAGACGAAACCACCGTGCCCTGCCCGGCGAAGCCGACCGTGTTGCCGCTCTTGTTGGTGCCGATGGCGACCTGGAAGTTGGAGACAGTACTGGCAAAGCGGATGCCCTCGGTTCCGACCCCGTTTGCCTTATCCTTCACCGCTACGATCCGTCGCAAAGTCGAGTTATTCGATTGTTGTAGCGCGTTGTTAATCGCGTCGATGGCTTCGTCCACCGTGCCCGCATTGCGAAGGGTGCTATCATTCCGGAGCACTACCGCCAGCGACTGCGCCGTACCCGTCGAATCATTGGCCGAAATAGTGATCGTCTGGTCGTCGTCGCCATTTCGGATGGCCGAAAAGGCCAACAGGCTGGTCTGTTGCGAACCGGCGGACGTAAAGAAGTTGACTTCCGTGTCTCCAGTCCGCGTTTCGGCAAGGTCGGCGATGGCGGAGCCGCCCGCCTTGAAGCCGAGGATATCGGTTGCGGTTCTTTCGGCGATCCGGAAGCGCGTACCGTTGCCGCTGGCAATCTGGATCTGCCCGGCGTTGTTGGTTGCAACCAGACCGGCCGCCGACGCGGTCGTGTCTGCGGCAAACGCGGCGTTCAGAGCCGTGATGGCGCCTGCTACTGTGGCCGCCGTTGGGGTGGCGGAGAGCGATACCACCGGGCCGCCACCGACCGACAAATCCAGCGTAGCCGCCGCCGCCGTGAACAGACCACCTGCCCCGGTGATCGTTGTGTAGTCGAAGGTGCCGCTAACGCCGCCCGATCTCCGGTAGGAGCCGAGGCCGAGGGAGCCACTGAGATCACCCGACGAGAGGACTTCGAACCTTTCGCCGCGGGAGTTGGCAAAGACAAGCGCTGAGCCGGCTGTCGCCGTCTGCACGGATATCCCGGCCGCTTGCAGGGACGAGTTGGCGGCAACAGCCGAGGTGAGGGCGGTGAGCGCTTGCGCGACGGTGGTGGTGCCTCCCGTGATGGACAAGTCGATATCTACCGGTGAGGCCAGATTCGCGCCCTGGAACCGAACCGTAACCGTCCCCGCGCCGGTACCTCCAAACGTAGTGGCAGCGCCCAGTGTTGCGGAACCACCCGTCACCGTATTGGCCAGCGTCAGACCGGTCGGATTGGACGTAGAGGTTACGTTGCCGAGTAGCGCATTCGCCGTCCGGTCCCCCGCCGCGACCTGAAAGGCCGCATTTGCGGAAGTAAAGCTCAGGGACTTCTTGCCGGTCGAGTCCGTTACCGCCGCCGCCCGGACACCAGCATTCTTAAACGCTGTGGCAGCCTGGGTCGTACCATTGCCGGCGTTGTCGATCGCGTTGTTGATGTTGGCCACCAGGGTATCGACATCGGTGGCGCCCGTCGTGCTTACCGACACGCGGATCTGCTCGGCATCGCCAAATCCCGCGCCCCGGAAGTAAAAGTCAGTAAATCCGGATACGGCGTTCGAAGCCCGGTTGGTCGCGTCATTCAAGATGGCCGAGACGCTCGTCGAGGCCGAACCCGTGCCGATATCGATCGCGGCTACACCCTGCGCCTGCACGCCTCGCAGCCCCAGGCTTCGGGCGTCCACCGACGAGGTCGAAAGGTCCACCGAGACGGAGCCATTGGTGGTCGACGAGATACCGTTCGCGGTACGGCCGCCGCCGATGAATACTGATAGAGACTTGGCAAACGAACCACCTGTGCTCAGGCCTACCGCCTGCGCCTGCCGGTCAATTTCACCGATCACCGAGGCGAACTCGGTATTCAGCACGGAGCGGTCGCCCGAAAACGTGCCGGAGGCCGACTGCGTGGCCAGGGTGCGGGCTCGGTCGAGCAGTCGCCCGACGTTGTTGATGCCGCCGTCCAGCGTCTGCAGCGTGCTCAAGCCATCGTTGGCGTTGCGAACGCCCTGGGAAATGACGGTCTGGTCGCTGCGTAACGAATTGGCGATGGCCAGGCCGGCCGCATCGTCTCCGCTCGACACCAGGCGCAACCCGGAGGTGACGCGGTTGATCGTTTTGCCTTGCGACTCGGAAGTCTGGCGCAGGTACTCCCGCGACTGCAGAGACGCGACGTTTGTGTTTACTCGAAATGACATGTTTCTCTCCTTGAAACCAGTTACCGGGAATCCTTCCCGACCGGCGTTTTGCTCTTATGCAGTCCTCATCGGAGCCTGGAGAAAAAATTTAGGGAAATGCCGGGGGTAAGGTAAGAATTGTCAGGGTAGTAGATGTGAATTTTCCGGCTCATCGCGCGCTGCGGTCGGGAAGAGCGGGAGCCGAGGCCGCAGCAATCCAATACGCCCGGACGGTCAAGATCACCCGGGCCATGTCCATCAAAAATGCCCGAACGGTCAAGACCATCCGGGCCATGTTCATAAAAAATGCCCGGACGGTCAAGACCATCCGGGCCATGTCCATAAAAAATGCCCGGACGGTCAAGACCATCCGGGCCATGTCAAGGACCAGTTTGCCGAAGCGAATTAGCCCCGGAGCAGGGAGACCACCTGCTGCGGCGCCGAGTTGGCCTGCGCCAGAGCCGAAATGCCGGCCTGGAGCAAAATCCCCGCCTTGGTCAGGTTGGCCGCTTCCTCGGCCAGATCAGCATCGCGGACCCGGGACTCGGAGGCGGCAAGGTTGGTCAACTGCGATTGGGCCAGATTCACCGCAAACGTAAACTGGTTCTGGCCCCGGCCGACAACGGCTTGCGCCGTGCCCAGCTTCGAGATCGCCTCGCCAAGAGCCGTGACCGCGCGCTCAGCCGATGCCTGGCTCTCCACTGACGAAGTCGAGCCGGTTCCTACGGTTGCGGCGGTCACGATCGTGCCCTGACTGCCAATGCCGGTGCTGCTCTTGTTGGTGCCGATCCCAACGTTGAACGAGGCAAGCGAACTGGTAAAGCGGATCCCCTCGGCGCCCGCCGCGTTGGCTTTGTCTTTCACCGCGACGATCTGCCGCAGCGTGGTGTTGTTCGATTGCTGGAGAGCCTGGTTGATCGCATCGATCGCCTCATCCACTGTGCCTGCGTTGCGCGCCGTCGTGTCGTTGCGCAAGACCACGGAGAGCGACTGCGCGGCGCCCGCCGCATCGTTGGCCGACACCGTGATCGTCTGGTCGTCGTCACCGTTGCGGATCGCGGAGAAGCTCAGCAGACTCGTCTGTTGCACCCCTCCACCCAGGAAAGAGTTTACCGTCGTGTTCCCGGCCTGCACCTCGGCGTTATCCGCCACGGCCGTCGCGCCCGTGACGTTAAAGCCGAAAGCATTGGTGGCGCCCAGCGCGGCGATCCGGAACTTCGTCCCGTTCGTGCTTTCCAGCGTCAGTAGAGTGCCGTCGTTGGTTGCCCGAATGCCGGCTGCCGCCAAATTGGCGTTTCCCGCAATCGCCGCGTTCAGCGCAGTCGTGGCGCTGGCGACCGTAGCCGCCGCCGGCGCTCCCACAACCAGCGATTCCGTCGCTCCGCCGCCAATCGAAAACTCAATCGTCTGTCCCGCCCCAAATGTCCCGGCCGCACCGGCCGTCAGGGTCGAGTAGTCGAAGGTGCCGCCGGCACCGGTAGAACCGCGAAACGATCCGAGGCCGAGCCGGTTTTGCAAGTCACCCGAGGCCAAAACCTCAAAACGCTCGCCCCGGGAGTTGGCGAACACCAGCGCCGAACCCGCCGTCGCGGTCTGCACCGAGATCCCGGCCGCCTGAAGCGTCGCGTTGGTGGCCACCGCGGAAGTCAGGCTCCCCAAGGCCTGCTCGATGGTCGTACCAGCCGTGACGGTCAATGCCACATCGACCGTGCTCGAAAGGTTCCCTCCCTGAAACCGCACGCTGATCGTTCCCGCGCCCCCGGCGCCGAACGTCGTTGCGGCTGCGGCCGTTGCGGCTCCGCCCGTTAGCGTATTGGTCAGTGTCAAACCCGTGGGGTTCGACGTCGACGTGACATTGCCGAGCAGCGCATTCGAAAGCCGGTCGCCGGCCGCCACCTGAAACGCCGATGCTGCCGAGGTGAAGCCCAGTGACTTCTTGCCCGACGCGTCCGTAATTACCTGCGCTCGGATACCGGCATTGCGGAACGCCGTTGCCCCCTGTGTCGAAGCGCTGCCCGCCGTGTCAATCGCGGAGTTGATGTTCGTAACCAGCGTGTCCACATCAGTGGCCCCGGAAAGATTCACCGCTACCCGGATCTGCTCCCCATCACCGAAACCCGGGCCCCGGAAATAAAGATCGGTCGAACCGGATACGGCGGTCGAGGCACGGTTGGTGCTGTCGTTCAAGATCGCCGAAACGCTCGTGGATGCCGAGCCCGTTCCGATATCGGTTCCCGTCACCCCCTGGGCCAGGACCCCCTTCAAACCAAGGCTTTTGGCGTCCACTGTCGAGTTGGACAGGTCCACCCCTA
>JADCJL010000207.1 GCA_020247055.1 Acidobacteriaceae bacterium
ACGGCAAGCAAGGCCGCGGCGGCATGGTCGACCTCATGAGCGTCTACGACAAAATGCTCGCCCACTGCGACGAGTATCTCGACAGCGTCGGTGACCACCCTCTCAACCTCGCCTCCACCGGTCTCGCCCTCAACGCCTACATGCTCACCGGGGAAAAAAAATACAAAGATTGGGTCCTCGAATACGTCGGCGCCTGGAAGCAGCGCACCGACGCGAACGGCGGCAATATCCCCACCAACATCGGCCTCAATGGCCAGCCCGGCGGCGAGTACGGCGGCAAGTGGTACAAAGGCACCTACGGCTGGAACTTCACCATCTACGACGGCGAAATCGACAAAATGGCCCACCGCAACACCTTCGACGCCGGCTCCTGGCCCGGCTTCGGCAACGCCTATCTCGTCAGCAAAGGCGACCCCGGCTTCGTCGCCACCCTCCGCAAACAGATGGAGAACCTCTACGCCCAGAAAAAGGTGATCAACGGCAAAACCATGCTCCCCAACGGCTACGGCGACCCCCGCGGCCATAAGTACACCGGCGGCAAAGAAGAGTGGTACAACTACACCCCCAACTTATTCACGAACCGCCTGCTTGAAATCTACCTCTGGTCCCTCGATCCCAAAGACCGCCAGAACCTCCCCGCCGATCCCTGGCTCTCCTTCCTCGATGGCAAGGACGCCGCCTACCCCGAACGCGCCCTCCGCCAGGAACTCGAAACCGTCCGCCACAAAATGGCCGAAATCCAAAGCGACGACACCTCGGCCGATACCCGCCTCGCCGACTACCTCATGGGCTTCAACCCCGCCGCCACCGACGCCCTCTCGAAGCTCACCCTCGGCTCCTATCTCACCGGCAACATCTGGACCCTCCACGCCCGCGTCCGCTACTTCGACCCTGTCCGCCGCCGCAGCGGCCTCCCCGAAGACGTCGCCGCCCTCGTCGAAGGCTTCACCGCCGACACCGTCTCCGTCCGCCTCGTCAACGTCAGCAGCGTCGAAGCCCGCGAAGTCAGCGTCCAGGCCGGCGCCTACGGCGAACACCAGATCCTCACGGCCTCCGTCGGCGGCAAGACCATCAACGTCAACGGATCCGCCGTCAAAGTCCGCCTCGCGCCCGGGGCCGGGGACCGCCTCGAACTCCGCGTCAAACGCTACGCGAACGAGCCGACCCTCCGCCAGCCCTGGGATAACTAAACAAAAACGCAATAACAATTCTAAGGAAATCGCATGACTGAAAAACGTTGGTGGGTTGTCTGCTGGTTGAGCCTCGGCATGGTCATCGCCTATATCGACCGCGTCAATCTCACCTCGGCAATGCCCGAACTCGGCAAAATGCTCGCCCTCGATGAAGAGCAGCGCGGCATGGCCCTCTCCGCCTTCTTCTGGACTTACACCATCGGCCAGATCCCCGCCGGCATGTTAGTCGATCGCTACGGCGTCCGCCTCCTCTACACCGCCGGCATCGTCCTCTGGAGCCTCGCCTCCATGGCCACTATCGCCGTCGGCGGCCTCGGCGCCCTCATCGCCACCCGCCTCATCGTCGGCCTCGGCGAAAGCGTCGTCACCTCCTCCTCCCTCCGCTACATCCGCGCCCACTTCGCCGAAAAAGAGCGCGGCTTCGCCGTCGGCGTCTACATGACCGGCACCAAGATCGGACCCGCCGTCGGCCTCCCCCTCGCCGGCTTCCTCGTCGTCCAGTACGGCTGGCAGGCCATGTTCCTCATGATGGGCATCGGCAGCCTTCTCTGGCTCGGCCCCTGGCTCGGTTGGGTCAAAAGTTCCGACCCCGCCGCCGTCCCCGCCCTCCCCTCCTCGGCCGGCGGCGCCGATAGCGTCTCCCTCGGCGAAGCCCTCAAAAGCCGCGTCATGTGGGGCATCATCATCGGCACTTACTGCTACATGTACTTTGTCTATTACTGCATGACCTGGATGCCCCAATACTTCCAGAAAACCCACGGCATGTCCATCAAAGACTCCAACTGGTTCGGCGGCGTCTCCTTCGGCGGCATGGCCGCCGTTGCCGCCATCGGCGGCTGGGTCGCCGACCGCATGATCGCCCGCGGCGCCGAACCCATCTTCGTCCGCCGCCTGTTCACCGTCGCCGGCTTCCTCCTCGCCGCCATGCAGACCCTTAGCGTCTTCACCGACTCGAAGGAACTCATGATCGGCCTCACCGTCGCCTCCCTCTGCGGCCTCGGCCTCGCCACCGCCAACTACTGGGCCCTCACCCAAACCCTCATGCCCGGCGCCGTCCCCGTCGCCGTCCAGAACACCGCCGCCAACCTCGCCGGCATCGTCGCCCCCTGGCTCACCGGCTGGATGGTCAAACAAACCGGCAGCTTCGACGCCCCCATCAAAGCCGTCGGCATCTGGCTGCTGCTCGGCGTCTTCGCCTATCTCGTCATGGTCAGGCGTCCCGCATCTGCTGTGCCAGCTGCTGCGCCGCCAACCGTAGCAGCATAACGTCCGTCCCCGCCGTCAGGAAGCGGAAGCCCATCTCGCGATACCGCCGGGCCTCCGCTCCCGATGCCATCAGAATCCCCGCCACCCGCTCGTATCGCGCCGCCGCCGCCAGCGTCCTGTCTAAAGCCGCCTGGTAGCGCGGATGCCCGTAATCCCGGAACACCCCCAGGCTCGTCGAAAGATCCATCGGCCCGATGTAGAGCACATCCACCCCCTCCACCGCCGCAATCTCCTCCACGTTCTCCACCGCCGCCGCCGTCTCAATCTGGATAATCGTCAGCAGCTCCCTCCGCGACTCCTCCCGGTAGGCCTCGTACCCCGGCCCGTAACCCGCCGCCCGCACCACCGTCGCCACCCCCCGCACCCCCTCCGGCGCATACCGCATCGCCGCCACACACCCCCGCGCCTCCTCCGCCGTCTCCACCCGCGGAAACATAATCCCCTGCACCCCTAAATCGAGCAGCCGGTGTACCCGCTGCTTCTCAAGCGATTCCACCCGCACGAGCGGCGCCGTCGCACTCCGCCCCAGCGCATGCAACTGCCCCAGAATGTCCCGCTCCGACCCCATCCCGTGCTCGAGGTCGATGAGAAGGTAGTCAAACCCCGCCATCCCCATCAACTCCGTATTCACCGCGTAGCCCGTTGAAACAAACGCGCCGTGCAGACACTCCCCCCGCGCCAGCCGGCCCCTCACGCCGAAACCACCTGCCGCGCCACCTGATACCGCTCCAACTGCTCCGCCGGCACGGCATACCCCAGCCCCGGCCCCTGCGGCATCGCAATCATCCCGTCTCGCACCGTCAGCCGCGGGTCGATGATGTCGTCGTGATACCACCGCAAACTCGCCTCCACATCGGTCGGATAGTCGCAGCCGGCAAGCGACGCCATCGCCGCCGCCTGCGCCTGGCCGATCCCTAACTCCGGCATCGTCCCCATCCAGATCGAAAGCCCCAACTCCCGGCACCGGTGGTACAGCCGCAGCGCGTTCCGGAATCCCCCCACCCGCTGAATCTTGATGTTCGCAATCCGAAACGAACCCAACGCCGCCGCCCGCTCCAGGTCCGCGAAAGTCTCCAGGCTCTCGTCCAAACAAACCGGCGTCCGCAGCGCCCGCTGCAGCACCGCCGAATCCTCGAGCGCCCCCCCGCCCAGCGGCTGTTCAAACATCCGCAGCCCCATCTGATCGAGCTCCCGGTAAACCTCCAGATCGTCCAGCGTATAGGACGCATTCGCATCCGTCATCAGCGGAATATTGCCGAAGCGCGCCCGCACCGCCCGCACCAGCTCCACATCATGCCCCGGGCAGATCTTGATCTTCACCCGCTTATAACCATCCGCCAGATACTTGCCAATCGTCTCCAGCAGCCGGTCCGTCGAATCGTACAAACCCACCGCCAGCCCCGACTCCACCGCCTCCCGCGTCCCGCCCAGCAGCCGGTGCAGCGGCATCCCCCGCCGCTGCGCCTCCATGTCCCACAGCGCCGTCTCCAGGCCCACCTTCGCGAAGTTACTGCCCGGCTGCCCGTCAATCCACGCACTCGCCTCGTCCAGCGAAGCAAACGACCGCCCCACCAGCGCCGGCGCCAACTCCGTCGTCAACTGCTCCCAGCACGACGCCGGCGTGTCGGCCGAATAGAAGCTCCCGGGCATGGGCGACGATTCGCCCAGCCCGGTCAATCCCTCGGCCTCTACCGCCGCCACGATGCCCTCCTTCTCCGCCACCTCGCCGTTTGAAATCCGAAACGGCTCGTGCAGCGGAATCCGGACGTGCGTAAGGGTAATTCGTTCAATTCGCATCGGAAGCTCTAGAACTGCACCTTCAATACAATCTGCTGGTACGTCCGGCCGCCCAGACCTGAGAAACTACCCTGGTTGCCCGTAATCTGGCCGAAGTTCTGCCGCGTCGCCGCCCGCAGATCCACCGCCGTTGTCGGATTGTTGAAGAAGTAATACTTGAACGGGTTGTTGATGTCGTACCGCACCAGGCCCGTAAACCGCTCCTTGAACTTGAACGACTTTGAAATACTCACCTGGTGCCACAAGTTACCCGGACCGGTCAAAACGTTCCGCCCCGAGTTACCCGCCGTGAACGCCGCCGGATAAGCAAACGCGTTCACGTCCGCCCACGGCGGCCGGCACGACGTCTGGTGGCGGCACGGGCCCTTCCGGTCCCAGTCCAGCCGGATGCTGTCGTACGTCCGGCCCGGCGCCATGTCCGGTCGGCCCGCCCCCGGCAGGTAGTTGAACGGCGAACCGGTGAAGCTGAACGTCATCGGCAGCCCGCTTTCGAGCGTCTGAATCGTATTCAACTCCCAACCGCCCAACACGCCGTTCACCAGCGGATTGGCGGAGTTCATCCATTTCCGCCCCTTGCCAAACGGCAGCTCCCACAGCGCGTACGTCACCCATCGATGCGTCACATCGTAGTTCGACCGTGCCTTTTCGAGCCGCCGGTTATAAAAGGTAATCCCCCCGGCCGCCCCGTCGTCCGACGCCTCGTCAATCGATTTCGCGAAGGTATAGAACGAGGTCACGCTGTAACCCTTCGAAAACCGCTTCTCCACCTTCAGCGTCCCCGAATGGTAGCTCGAGTGTCCGTAATTGGCATAGTGGAACACACTCCCGAATTGCGGATACGGCTTAAAATTCTGCGACGCTCGGAAGATCTCATTCAACCGCGCCGGGTCCGTCGAAATGTTCAGCGGAATCTGGTTGATATCCCACCGGTTCAACATGCCAACGCCCGCCGAACCTTGGTAAGTAATCTCGGCCAGCAGTTGACTATTCAACTGGTGCTGAAAGCCGCCGTTCCAGTTCATCATATACGGCAGCCGCATGTTCGGATCCCGCCACGAAGCGTTCCGCGAACTGTAATTCGTTCCGACGAACGGCGCACTCCCGTCTGCTTGAATATTAAACTGCGTCCGCGGCGGCCCGTTCCGTAAATAAAACGCCACATCCGGATTCCCCGGCGCCTGCTCCACCGTCGCCGTCGCAAAATACTCCTCGAAGTTCTCCGTCAACCCCGCCGTCCACAGGTCCAGCGTATTCAACGCAAACCCGCCCCGGAACACCGTCTTATCGCTCAGCGTATAGGCCATGCCCACCCGCGGCTGGAAGTTATTCAGGTCCCGCTTCGATAACAGGCCCGGCCCATGCAGAATCGCCCCCGGCCGTCCCGTCAACGGGTCCGTCGCCGTCGGGCTGAACTGGCTCTGCTGCCCGTACTTGGTCGAAAACGGCGACTCATACTGCCACCGCACCCCCAGGTTCAGCGTCAGCCGCCGGTTCACCCGGAAGTCGTCCTGGAAGTAAGCCGCCTGGCTCCACCACCGCGGCAGCCACGACGCCAGATCCTGCGTAAAGTCCGCCTTCACCACCGACCCCAGCATGAACGCCGCATACGCATTCCCCGTATTCGGCCGGAACGGGAAATCCGTCCCGCCAAAGTGATACACCCCCGACGGGTTCGACGCAATCCGCACATTGTGCCGCGTCCGCATCAGCTCATACCCCATCTTGAACGTGTGCCGCCCGCTCACCTTCGTCAGGTTGTCCTGCAGGCTGAAGCTCTCGTTCACATCAAGCGACGACCCGCCCGGAAAATCGATAATCATCCGCCGCCCCGCCACGCCCGACGAACACTCCGCCGTAAACACCGCGGCACAAACAAAGGTCGGCATCGTCGCCGCGCTCACGTTCGGAATGCCGAACTGCTGCCCCCAGTTCTGCCCCACGCTCCCTGGCGTCCTCTCGTTGAATCGCCGGTTGAAGCCCAGCCGCACCTCGTGAATCATCGTCGGGCTGAGCGTAAACGTATCCGATATCACAAACTGGTTATGGTCAATCGGCAGCGGCACCGTGTTGAAGTCAAACTCCCGGTTAGCCGCCCCAATCTGCCACCGCCCGTTGAACGACCGGTGCCGGAAGTACGACCACCGCCCGAAGATCTTGTGTCGATCCGAAAACGAATGGTCAATCTTCGTGTCAAAACTCGTCCGGTAACTCCGGAACACCGTGTCCGCGCTCAGGTTATCCCGCGGCCCCACGTTGGTCATAAACGCCTGGTTGAAGCGGTTGTTCTCCGGCGTGAAGGGATTGAAACTCATAAACTTCTGATACGCCGGATCCACCCGGCTCAGCGGAATCCGGTTGCCCGGAAACTGCGTCCGCTGATAAGTCCCGTTCACCAGCGTCAACGACGCCGGGTCAAACACCGGCTGCCCCACCCCGTTGAAGCTGAAATCCCCAGCCAGCATCGCCGGACTCGGGACGTTCGTGTTGGCGTTCTCGGAAGCCTTCTCGTGGTGCCGCTGAAACGCCCACATGAAAAACGTCTTGTTCCGCCCGTCATAAAGCTTCGGTATCCGCACCGGCCCGCTGATCATCGCCGACATCAGGTGAAACCCGAAGTTATTCGTCGGCAGCTGCGCGTCCTGCCAGTTCCGGTGGATGAAGTGACGCGCCATGTAGCGCTCCTCGGCTACGCCATGTAAGTCGTTGCCGCCGCTCTTGTAAGTGATGTTCATCATGCCGCCCCCCGAGTGCCCATACTCGGCCGGCAGCGCCGTCGTCAGAATCTTGATCTCCTCCATCGCATACTGCGACGTCGACATGTTCCGCCCCGTCCCAATCGACCCCGTACCCGGCGTCATCCCCGACACCCCCTCATTCGCAATCACAAACGCCCGCGATCTTCCCCCCGCCGAATGTCCCGCGCCCGCCTGCGACGTCACCCCCGGCACGTACCACAACATGCTCTCCACCTTCATCTGCGGCGTCGGCAGCTTGGTCAACTCCACCCCCGTCACCAGGTGGCCCGTCATCGAGGTCTCCGCCTCCAGCATCACCGCCCGCGCGCTCACCTCCACCTGCTCGGCTACCGAACCCACCTCCAGCGTCACGTCCAGCCGCGCCGTCTCCGACGACCGCACCTGAATTTCGTTCCGCACCAGTTTCTTAAATCCCTGCACCTCGTACGTCACCGTGTAAAACCCGGGATTCAAATACGGCGCCCGGTACAGTCCCTCCGTGTTCGTCACGGTCGTATAGTTAAACCCCGTCTCCTTGCCGCTCAGACGAATGTTGACGTTTGGCACCGCCGCGCCGGAAGAGTCCGTCACCGTGCCCGTAATAATGCCTTGGCCGGTTTGTCCAGCCAAAGAAAAAGCGCAGAGCGCCAGCAGCAACCATCGCTTCAAGGAAACCATGGGGAATCACCTCCAAAAAGTCCCGCCATTATATACCCATCCGCGCACCCGTGATAACATCGCAAGGTCATGAAAGCCCCCGTCGCCCTGCTCCTCGCCCCCCTGCTCGCACTAAGCGCCGCCCCCCTCGCCGCGCAGATCTTCGCCCCCGGCGCCAAACTCGAAAAAATCTACGAAGGCGGCCACCTCACCGAAGGCGTCACCGTCGCTCCCGACGGCGCCGTCTTCTTCAGCGACATCACCTTCACCACCGAAACCGGCATGCAGGCCGGCCACATCCTCCGCTTCGACCCCGCCACCCGCCGCACCACCGTCTACCGCTCCCCCAGCGGCATGTCCAACGGCCTCAAATTCGACGCCCAGGGCCGCCTCCTCGCCGCCGAAGGCGCCGACTACGGCGGCCGCCGCATCACCCGCACCGACCTCGCCACCGGCAAAAGCGTCATCCTCGCCGGCCTGTTCGAAGGCAAACCCTTCAACTCCCCCAACGACATTACCCTCGACGCCCAGGGCCGCATCTACTTCAGCGACCCCCGCTACCTCGGCCACGAACCCCTCGAACAACCCGTCATGGCCGTCTACCGCCTCGACCCCGATGGCCGCGTCCACCGCATCATCACCGACGCCTCCAAACCCAACGGCGTCGCCGTCTCCCCCGACCAGAAAACCCTCTACGTCGTCACCAACGACGACGGCCTCCTCGGCTTCGACCGTCTCCCCAAAGGCACCCCCGCCCGCAAAGGCCGCATGGAACTCTCCGCCTACGACCTCCGCCCCGACGGCACCGCCACCTTCCGCCAGCGCCTCGTCAACTACGCCCCCGAAGACGGCCCCGATGGCCTCGTCTGCGACACCCGTGGCAACCTCTACGTCGCCGTCCGCAACGAAAAACGCTTCGGCATCTCCGTCTACTCCCCCAAAGGCGACGAACTCGCCTACCTCCCCACCCCCGAACGCCCCACCAACGTCGGCTTCGGCCGCGGCCCGGAAGCCACCACCCTCTACATCACCGCCGGCGGCAGCCTCTACCGCACCAAAACCGTCCTCCCCGGCTTCCATCTCCCCGCCCGGCCCTAACATGCCCACCAAAATCCGCTGGCGCCTGTTCGCCCTTCTCCTCATGGTCGTCACCCTGACGTTCATCGACCGCTTCAATATGAACGTCGCCGCCAAGTACATCCAGCAGGAGTACGCGCTCTCCGACCTCGAAATCGGCTCTCTCCTCAGCGCCTTCGTCCTCGGCTACGCCCTCTTCCAGGCCCCCGGCGGCTGGCTCGGCGACCGCTTCGGCGCCCGCCGCGTCCTCACCGGCGCCATCCTCTGGTGGTCTCTGTTCACCGCCCTCACCGCTGTCGCCCCCGCCCTCCGCCCCGGCGCCTGGCTCTCCCTCCCCGCCGCCTTCTGGATCGTCCGCTTCCTCATCGGCGTCGGCGAAGGTCCCGCCCTCCCCTGCACCAACAAAATGATCGGCCGCTGGATGGCCGTCCCCGAACGCGCCCGGGGCAGCAGCCTCTTCCTCATCGCCGTTGGCCTCGGCGGCGCCTTCACGCCCCCCGCCATCGCCTGGGCCATGACCGTCTGGGGCTGGCGCGCCTCCTTCGTCGCCTGCGGCCTCCTCGGCCTCGCCGTCGCCGCCATCTGGCACTGGCAGTCCACCGAAGATCCCGCCGCCCACCCCGGTGTCAACGCCGCCGAACTCGCCCTCATCCAGGCCCACCGCTCGCCCCCCGCCGAAGCCGGCCCCTTCCCCTGGCGCCGCCTCTGGGCCTCCTCGAACGTTCCCGCCCTCGCCGTCGCCAACTTCCTGCTCGGCTACGTCACCTACATCTTCTACACCTGGTTCTTCCTCTATCTCGTCAACGTCCGCCATCTCCCCGTCATGGCCGGCAGCTACTGGTCCACCACCCCCTTCCTCGCCATCCTCCTCGGTGGCCCCCTCGGCGGCTACGTCTCCGACGCCATGGTCCGCAAATTCGGCCAACCCTGGGGCCGCCGCCTCCCCGTCATCGTCTGCGCCGCCGCCTCCTGCCTCCTCCTCCTCACCGGCTCCCGCATGGAAGATCCCTACGCCGCCATCGCCCTCCTCGCCCTCGCCGCCGGCTGCAACTCCGTCGCCGCCGTCTCCAGTTGGGCCCTCCCCAACGACCTCTCCGAACGCCACTCCGGCACCCTCGCCGGCGTCCTCAACACCGCCACCAACCTCGGCGGCGCCCTCTCCCCCGTCCTCACCCCCTACCTCGCCGCCCGCTTCGGCTGGATCGCCGCCCTCGACTTCGCCGCCGCCTTCATGTTCTCCATCGCCCTCCTCTGGCTCCTCGTCCACCCCCAACGCAAAATCGACTAACCTACCCCGCTCCGCCGTACGGCTGCGTACCGAAACTTCGCTGGTACCATTGCGGCATTGGCCTCCCCCCGTCCACCGTGTAGCATGGTCCCATGCTCGTCCGCTTACTCCTCGCCTTCACCCTCGGAGCCACCCTCACCTCCGCCTTCTACCGCCTCCCCCCCACTCCCGCCCCCGCCGCCTGTCCATCCCTCCGCCCCACCCGCTTCCGCCCCAAACTCCCCGCCGCCTGCCGCCCCCTTACTCTTAGTGCGGCAGCCACGGCAGCAGCGATTGCTGCACCGAAAATCCCACCCCGATAAACCACTCC
>JADCJL010000208.1 GCA_020247055.1 Acidobacteriaceae bacterium
AAGCCGAACGCGCCTTCCGCTGGTGCCTCAAGCTCGAACCGGAAAACGCCATGTGCTACTGGGGCCTCGCCCGCGCCGCCGGTGACGATCGCAGCGTCCCCTTCATTCAGGAAGCCGCCAAACGCAAAGCCTCCGTCAGTGAACGCGAACGCCTCTACATCGAAGCCCTCGAAGCCCGCGAACGCACCGACCGCCTCCGCGACCGCGGCGATGACGACCGCGAACGCAACGTTCGCTACAAGAAGATTCTCGAAACGCTCTGCCTCAAATACCCGGCCGACGACGAAGCCCGCCTCCTGCTCGCCCTCGCCAACATGGGCGACTCCCGCTACGGCACCGAACTCATCCTCCGCGAAGTCGAGCAGCGCCAGCCCAACCACCCCGGCCTCCATCACTACCGCATTCACAACTGGAACTACCACGAACCGGAAGCCGCCCTCGCCAGCTGCAAACGCTACGGCGCCATCGCCCCGAACCTCGGCCACGCGCTCCATATGCCCGGCCACATCTACGCCCAGGTGGGCCTGTGGCAGGAAGCGGCCATCGCCATGGATGCCGCCACCCGCACGGAGGTCAAAAACATGCACGCCCAGCAGGTTTTCCCCTTCAACTACTGGAACTGGGGCCACAACCGGCACTACCTCAGCTACATCCAGGAGCAGTTGGGCCTGCCGGAACTCGCCCTCGCCGGGGCCCGCGAATTAGTCATGGCGCCCCAGGATCCCAAGTCCAACGGCGATGCCCCCTTCAGCCCCCACTCGCAGGGCATCCGCTCCTGGGTCCGCACCCTCGTCAAGTACGAGCGCTGGAACGACCTGCTCGCCCCCAACACCATCCCCTGGCGCAAAATCCCCGCCGATCAGCTCCTCAAAGCTTACGCCGAGGCCCGCGCCCACTTCGCCCTCCAGCAGCGCGAACAGGGCGAAAAAGCCATGGAGGCCCTCGACGCGCTCGCCAAAGAAAAGGCCGTCGAGCGCCTCTACCCCATCATGGCCCTCGACCTCAAAGCGCGCCTGGCTCTCGCCAAAGGCGAAACCTTGCTGGGGTTGAACCTGCTCAGCCAGGCCGCTGAAAAGCAGCACGCCATGCAGCTGGCCGACAACGACCCGCCCTCCTATCCCGAAGTCCTCTTCAACGCCCTCGGCCACGCCTATCTCGCCGCCGGCGCCAAAGACCTCGCCATCCGCGCGTTTGAAAAAGCCCTCGCCTTAACCCGCAACGACCGCTTCGCCCTCGACGGCCTCGCCCGCGCCGGCAAGCCCACCCCCGTGCGCCTCCCCGCGCCCCAGCGCGACTACCAAACCGATACGCTCCGCTCCTTCGGCCCGGACCACTGGTCCCCCTTCGCCGCCCCCTCTCTCCATGCCCTCGACGCCGCCGGCCAGCCCTTCACTCTCGCCGCGCAAAAGGGCCGCAATACCATCCTCGTCTTCTACCTCGGCCGCGAGTGTCCCCACTGCCTCCAGCAGCTCCGCGCCCTGCAGGCGAAGGCCGCCGAATGGAAGCGCCTCGATACCGACGTGCTCGCCATCAGCCCCAACACCCCCGCCGCCAACCAGGCGCTGGGCGCCGATGCTGCCTACCAGTCCATCCGCTTTCTCTCCGACCAGGGCAGCGCCAACGCCCGCCGCTTCCTCGCCTACGACGACTTTGAAGAGATGGAGATCCACGCCACCATCCTGATCGATAAGGATGGCAACGTCCGCTGGTCCCGCCTCGGCGGCGCGCCCTTTGAAGACCTTCCGTTCCTGATCAAAGAGATCGAACGGCTTCGCCCCCAGCCCTGACCCCGGCCCCTTACTTGGCGGGAATCGTCCACAGATAGAGCGTCTGGCTCAAGCCGTAGAACTCCGGGTCCTCGTACGTGTCCAGATTCACCACCTTCTCCGGCTTCCAGTCGCCCATGTCGAAGGTGTTCGAAACCAGCCGCGTACCCGGCTTCAACTGCTCGAGCAGCCGCGGCCGCAGCCTCAGGTTAATGGTCGGCAGCAGAAACAGCGTCACCACCGTCGCCTCGCCAAACTGGGCTTGAAACAGGTCTTTCTGCTCGAAGCGCACAAGCGACTCCACCCCCGCCGCCCGCGCGTTCGCCCGCGCTTCCTGAATCCGCTGCGGGTCGATGTCGATCCCCACTCCCCGGGCGCCGTACTGCTTGGCCGCCGCCACCACAATTCGCCCGTCGCCGCAGCCGAGGTCGTACAGCACATCGGACTTTTTGAGCTGCGCCAGCTTCAGCATCTCCTGCACGGCCTTCTCCGTCGTCGGCACATAAGGCACGTCCAGCTTGGCCTTGGTCGCCGATTGCGCCCACGCTCCGGCGGCCAACGAAAGAGAAGAAAGAAAAACTCGGCGCTGCATGCGGCTCACTCCTGTCCGGTTATGATAAACCCGCCTCCCGCAGAAAGCGAGCCGACTCCTCGGGCGGCGTCGGGTTGATGTAGAACCCCGTGCCCCACTCAAACCCCGCCACGCGCGTCAGCTTCGGGATGATCTCGATGTGCCAATGGTAGTGCTCGGCGGCGGCCTCCTGCACCGGGGCCGAGTGCACAATCAGGTTGAAGGCCGGCTTTTCGAGCACCCGGTCGATCTTCCGCAGAATGTTCCGCAGCACCCACGCCAGGTTCAACACCTCGGTCTCGCGGATCGTCTCAAAATGCGACTCGTGCCGGCGCGGCAAAATCCACGTTTCAAAGGGGAACCGCGCGGCAAACGGCGAGATAGCCGCGAACTCGTCGGTGGCCAGGATCAGCCGTTCGCTGTCTTTCAACTCCTGCCGCAGCATGTCGCAGTAGACGCACCGCTCTTTAAACTCAAAGTACTTCCGCGCGCCGTCGAGCTCCTCCTGCACCCGCTTGGGCACCACCGGCAGCGCGATGATCTGCGAGTGCGGATGCTCGAGCGACGCCCCGGCGCCCTCGCCGTGGTTCTTGAACAGCATCATGTACCGCAATCGCTTGTCGCGCTTGAGGTCCAGCACCCGGTCGCGGAAAGCCCAGATCAGCTCGGCCACCTGCCGCTCGCTCATCGAAGACAGCGTCGCCATGTGGTCCGGGGTCTCGATCACCACCTCGTGCGCCCCCACCCCGTTCATGCGGTCGTAGAGCCCCTCGCCCTGCCGGTCCAGGTCGCCTTCGACCCGCAGGGCGGGGAACTTGTTGGGCACCACGCGCAGGCTCCACCGGCCGCCGTGGGTCAGCCCGTCCGTGCGGTAGGCCAACACCTCGGGCGGCGTCTTGTCTTCGTTACCGGCGCAGAACGGGCAGAAGCGCGACCCGGTGGGCTCCACCGTGTCGCGGGTGAAGTCGGAGGGGCGCCGTGCGCGATCGGTCGAGATAATCACCCATCGGCCGGTTACCGGGTCTTTTCTGAGCTCGGGCATGACCCTCTATTATGCCCCAGCCTTCACAAACCGGCGGAAAAAGCTCTCCGGCTTCCACTGCGGCGCCTCCGGCGCATCGGCCACCTCGCGGGTGAACTCAATCAGAATCTCGATGAACTTCGCCGCCCCGGCCTTGTCCACGGGCTGATTCACATCGTCCGAAACCGCGTGATACCGCTCCTGCAGCCAGGCCTTCTGGATCTTTTCGTCCTCGCTGCCCGGCTCGGCGCCGAAGGCCGGATAGAGCGACGGCACGCCCTGCTTGACGAAGTTGTACTGGTCGCTGCGGACGAAGATGTTCCGCTCCGGCTGCGGGTCGCGCTGAATCTTCACGCCGTGCTTCTCGGCGATGCGCTGAAACCGCGGCCCCAGGTCCGATTCGTCCATCCCCAGCAGCTTGATCACCCGCAGCGGATGAATCGGCAGAAACATATCCATGTTCAACTCGCTGACCA
>JADCJL010000209.1 GCA_020247055.1 Acidobacteriaceae bacterium
GAAAGCGAACCCAGCTTTGCGCTCGCCCCGTGGATCCGCAGGTTCCTGCAGGATAAGGACTTAATGGAAAAAGTAGCCCGCCGCGACAATCGCGAATTAGTCGACGGTCGCCTCGTCATCCCGCGGCTGCCGCGCGCGGCCTGAGCCCAATACCGTTTGGGGAGCCACCCTAGCGCGACCGCGTTTTCCCCTCATCCCCGGAAAAAAGCCGCCCACGCAACAGCATGCTCGCCGGCGAGGAACGTCCGCTCCCCTGTACCGGCTAACCCACCATCCTGCACGCGATTGCTGCCTCCGGGAATCGGATCCCGCGCCTCCCGCGCCTTCACTCCACCACCACGTCCCGCACCTTCGTCCACCGCGCCCGCCCCGCCGGACCCTCTACCTCGAGCGTCACCACATACTCCCCCGCCTTCCCGTACACGTGCACCGGGTGCGCCTCCTCCGATGTCTCCCCGTCTCCGAAACTCCACCGTCGCCGGGTCACCGTCCCCACGGACCGGTCCTCAAACGCCACCGCCCGGCGCCCGGCGTCCAGTACCCGGAAGCTCCACCGCGCGGCCAGCTGCGGCCGCCACTCCGGCTCCAGCTCCATCAGCCGGAACGCCACCAGCTGCGAGGCATCCCCGTACATCATCGTCTCGTGGGACAGATTCCAAAACCCGTCGTACTCCGCCGCGGCATCGTTGTCGTAGTCCAGCACCGCCCACGACATCCCGATCACCCGGTTCTCCCGCAGGTCCGAAACCACGGCCCGCCCCGGCCCCTCGGCCGGCGCGTAGTCGAAGGGGGTGATCCAGAACTCCAGCGTCAACTTCCCCCCCTCGCCGTGCTGAAACCGGTACTCATACGCCGCATTGGCCCACGGCAGCTCCTTGATCCACGGCTGACAGCCCCACACAAACGCCCAGTCGCGCTCCGGTGCCGGCGTAAAGATGTGGTAGTTCTGCGCGTGCACCCCGTGGAAGGACCGAAACGCCTCCCCCGGGCTCATGCGTCGGTCCGGATGGAGCGCCGCGATCAGCGGCCCACCCGACCGGTCGCCGTCCACGACCAGTTCGAAGATATCGTTATGCCGGTCGCCCCGCCGGAAGTCCCAGTAATCATCGCTGGCCTCGTACAGAAAGTAGAGTCGGTTGAGCCCCTTCACCCAACCGACCTTGACGCTCACGTCCAGGTCTTTCCGGTCGTAGGCAAACCCGATCCCCCGCACAGTCTCTTTGAGTTGCTCCATCCCCACGGCGTAGGAGGCGGGAACGATCGCCCAGTCCTCCCCCTTGCCATCAATGCGAGGGATCCGGTCGGCGGGAAACTGAAAAATCTTATACTCCACCCCGGCCCGCGCCTGGCCCCACGCCACCCCCATCCCCGCACCAGCGCCCATCACGAGCCCGCTCAACCCAACAAAACCTATCCGGAGCCACCGCATCGCGCTTCGAACCTCCCTGCCGCCGCGCCTCGCACGGACGCCACACGGTCCATCTTCTCAGACCTGCCGGCCCCCGGCGCGTCCCGGCTTGCACCCATGCGTTCACGCCTTCTTCGCGCCGGTCTTCCGTCTGTAACCCCCCGCCCGGAACCCTCCGCCCGTAACTCGCTGATTCCATTTCCGCAATCCCCACCGTCAGTTCCGTCCCCCGCCAGTTTCTCTTAGCCCCGGTGCTGCCTTCCCACGGCATCAGGCGCTCGTCGCCGGATGCAATCGACCGCTTCGAGAGGGCCACGGCCCCATCGCGCCGCGGTTGCGCTGCTGCCTCCAACGGGGCCCCCAGCTCGGCCCCCAAAACGAGCCCGGCAGACCGCCCACCTTTTTCGCCCCCAAATCTGTTCTGTCGGGCCGCCCAGCCCTAACGTTTCCGTGCGCGAAAGCCGATCAACAACCATGCAGCGGTGCCATCGGCTATGACCCCTCCGGCTCAATCCACTCCTTCGCGACCGGGCCACGGCCTCCGCTGGTCGCCCTCCCTGGCCGACTTTCTCTTCGTGTCGCTGGTCGTCTGGCTCTTCCTCGCCGGACCCAATGGCTGGATCGGGCTTCTCTCCGATGGCGACACGGGTTGGCATATTCGGGTCGGCGATTGGATCCGCGCCAACGGAACCGTCCCGCAAACCGATCTGTTCTCGTTCTCTAAGCCCGGCGCCCCCTGGTTCGCCTGGGAATGGCTCGCAGAGCTCCTCTTCTCTTATCTCCACAGCTGGGCCGGCCTCAAAGGGGTGGTCCTCTTCTGTGGCATGCTGATCCCGGCCTACCTCCTGGTCCTGTTCCGCCACATGCTCTGGCGTGGCGCCACAAGCCTCCTGGCCCTGCTCATCATCCTGCTGATCAGCGGCAGTTCCGCCATTCACTATCTGGCCCGGCCCCACCTGTTCACGCTCCTCTTTCTGGCGATCGCCCTCTGGATTCTCGATGCCGACCAACTGCGCCCTTCCCGCCGGGCCTGGATCCTCGTCCCGCTTACCCTCCTCTGGGCTAACCTCCATGGCGGCTTCCTCGCCCTCATCGCCTGTCTCGGCGCCATCGCCCTCGGCCGTCTGCTGAACGGCGAACGGGCTCCGGCCCTGCGCTACGCCGCTATCGCTGCCGCCTGCCTCGCCGCCAGTGTCGTCAACCCCTACGGCATCCAACTCCACCTCCACATCGCCCAGTACCTCCGCTCCGACTGGATCAAGGACGTCGTTGATGAGTTCCAGTCCCCCCGCTTCCGCAGCGAGTCCATGCTTTTCTATGAGATCCTCCTGCTCGCCGGCGCCGCCGCCTGCGTCGGCCTCGCCCGGAAAGGCCGCTGGAGCGATGTCCTCCTCATCCTTCTATGGGCCCATCTTTCGCTCGGCGCCGTCCGCCATGTCCCGATCTTCCTTCTGGTCGCCGCTCCCCGCATCGCCGGCCAGTTCACGGAATGGTGGCAGATTCTCGTCGATTCCTCGGCGCGCCGCTCGCTGCTTCGCACCTTCGACGAACTCTCCTCCGATCTCATCGCCCGTTTCTCCTGGAACTCGGTTTGGCTCGCCTTGCCGGTCCTCCTCCTCATCGTCCTCGATAAGCCCATCAACTGGCCCCGCCAGTTCCCGGAAAGCCGCTTTCCCGTCAACTTCATTGAACAAAACGCCGCCACCCTTACCGGTCGCCGCCTGTTCGCCTCCGATGAGTGGGGCGATTACCTCCTCTACCGTTTCCCGCTCACCCAGCGCGTCTTCTTCGACGGCCGGAGCGACTTCTTCGGCCCCGAAATCGGTCGGGACTACATCGCCCTCATGAATGGCTCCCCCGATTGGGCCGCCATCATGGACAAGTACCGGTTCGACAGCGCCCTCCTGCCCGTCTCCTGGCCCCTCTACGCTCACCTCAAGAAAGACGGCAACTGGCAACTCGTCGCCGCCGACAAAGAAACCGCCCTGCTAACCCGCAAACTCCTGGCTGTCGCTACGACCGCCCAGGACCGCCGTCCTAAGGAATTAACAGCGGTTGGGCTAATGAAACCCGCGGTTTCTGCCGAAACCTCTAAGGAGAACCGACGGTAATGTCCTCCTGTCCCAAACATCAGTCCTCTTCACCATCCGCCTCGCCGGAGCCTGCCGCCCAGGCGCCCGCCTGGGAGCTCCCGGGCGGCCAGAGTCTCGCTGAGTTCGCGATGCGCTCCGGCATCGTCGCTCCGAAACTCCTGAATACGAATCGCCGTTCCTCCGCCCCTGACCCGGTAAATGCCGGGCCAGTTCCCAGGAAAACGAAAGAGGACCTCGCATGATTTCACTCCAGGAGGGACTCACTCTCTTGTTCGGCGCTGCGGCGGTTGTCGAAGATCTCCGCTGGCGTACCATCTCCAACTGGACCACCGGTGGCGCCATGGTCGCTGGCATTGTTTATCACGCTGCAACCGGCGGATGGTCCGGACTCGGCTCCTCACTTCTTGGTCTAACCGTTGGCTTCTGCGGCTTTCTGATTTTCTATCTGAAAGGCGGTATGGGAGGTGGCGACATCAAATTGATGGCCGGTCTCGGCTCGCTCCTCGGTGGCGCCGCTGCCTCCGGTATGGCGGTGCTGTTCGCTGCGGGCGTCGGCGGCCTTCTCGCGTGTGCCGTCTTGGCGTTTCGCTGGCTGCGCACTCTCCTGCGGCGCCGGAAAGCCGTCGAATCTCCCTTTATTCCCTATGCGCCAGCCATCGCGGCGGGTGCTTGGCTCACACTCCTCGCGGGTTAGATCTCGCTCGTGTCTCAGTTTTTCGTCCGGCCACTCCGGACCAACCCCAAGTCTTGATTGAAAGGGCAAACTCATGGATCGTAGATTCCTACTCGTACTCGGCGTCAGCCTCGTGTTCGCACTCCTCGTCTCGAGCATTTTCTATCAGATGACGATGCGTGCCAGCACCCCCGCTCCGGTTATGGCTCGAGTTGAGGAAAAGGATATCGTCGTTGCCGCCAAACCACTCACGGTCGGCGCCACCATCAAACCCGGCGATGTGAAGATCGCCAAGGTGACCGCGTCCCAGTTTCCTCGGGGTGCCTTCTCCACGGTCGAAGAGGTAATGGACCGCCCCCTCACCAGCAACATCCTCCTCGATGAGCCGATTCAGGAAGGCCGGCTTGCCGCCCGCGGCAGCGGATTGGGCATCGCGCCGATCATCCCGGTCGGTATGCGTGCCGTCACGGTTCGCGTTACCGAAGTCGTCGGCGTTGCCGGCTTCGTGCTGCCCGGCATGCGCGTCGATATCCTGCTCACCGGCAAACCACCGGACTCCTTCGATGTGGTGACCACCACCGTACTGCAGAACATCACAGTCCTCTCGGCCGGTCAGACCTACCAGCCCGATGCCAAAGGCCAGGCGATCAACGCTAGTACCGTAACTCTTCTCGTCTCACCCGATCAGGCCGAAACGCTCACCCTCGCCAGCCAGGAAGGGCGGATCCAACTTGTCTTGCGTAACGGCAGCGATCACAATATCGAAAAAACTCCCGGCCGCGAGGTCCGCGAACTATTCGGCGCACGCCGTTCCTCCGGCTCCGCGCCTACCGCCGGCGGTCCTCCGCGGGACGGAACCCCGCAGGATGGCGATGCCGACCAGTCGCCCTTCCGCGTGCCCCGTCCACGTCCCACCGTCCTTCCCGCAACTCTTGAAGCTGCCGCGCCTCCGCCGCCGGTTGCGCCACCCCCGCCCGATGAGATCGTCAGCTTTCGCGGGACCGTGCGGACAGTGGAATTGATAACGAACCGTAAGAACTGAACGGAGCCACCTTCTATATATGACTACGCTGCCTCTAAACAGAACTCCCACGGCCTGCCTGTTCCTACTGGTAGCTCTCTTGGCGTCGGCGACCGTCGCCGCGCCGGACCTTCATGCCCAATCGATGCAGGAGTTGAAGATGATCGTCGGCCGCAGCGTCGTCGTCGACTATCCCGCCGACATCGGGCGCATCTCAACAAGCAACCCGGAAACCGTCGATTACGTCGCCGTCACCACTCGGGAGATCCTCCTTCACGCCAAGTCCCACGGCAACGCTACCCTCATCGTCTGGTCAAAGTCCGGCCAGCGCGAATTCTACAACATTACCGTCGAACACAACCTCGAACCCATTCGCCGCATTCTCAAGGCAACGTTCCCGAATGAGTCCATCGAAGTACAATCTGCCCGCGATACCGTCACACTGAACGGCACCGTTTCCGCGCAGCCTGTCATTGAACGCGCTCTCGCTGTCGCCACCCCACTCGCCAAGTCGGTCGTTAACAACCTCAAACTCGCCACACCAAAGATCGAAAAGCAGATTCTGTTGCGCGTGAAATTCGCCGAACTCAACCGAAATGTCGCCGACAACTTCGGGGTCAACCTGCTTGCTGCCGGCACCGGCAACACGCTGGGAAGAATCGATCCGGGAGGCTATCCCGCTCCCACCGTGGCATCCGTTGGTGGCGATCGAGGTTCCGCCACCAACTCCCGGTTCACGATCAGTGACGCCCTGAATATCTTCGCCTTCCGGCCCGATCTCAACATCGGCGCCTTTGTAAAGGCTCTGCAGGGCCAAGGACTGCTGCAAATCCTCGCCGAGCCGAACCTGGTGACGGAGAACGGACAGGCTGCCAGCTTTCTGGTGGGTGGCGAATTCCCCGTTCCGGTTCTGCAGGGCGGCGCGAATGCCGGCGCCGTCACCGTGCAGTTTCGCGAGTTCGGCATCCGGCTCAATTTTAAACCGCAACTCACCGAGAACAACACAATCAAGATGTACGTCAAGCCTGAGGTCAACACCCTCGATATCGCGAATGGCGTCTCGATTTCGGGCTTTACAATTCCCGCTCTGGCCACTCGCCGCATTGAAACGAATATCGAACTGGGTCAGGGTCAAAGCTTCGTCATCGGAGGACTCATCGATGACCGGTTGACCAACAGCATCTCCCGGATTCCTGGGTTGAGCTCCGTTCCTCTTCTCGGCAACCTCTTCCGCAGCCGCACCGAAAACAAATCGAAATCAGAGCTCATTGTTCTCGTAACGCCCGAAGTCACCTCTCCTCTCTCGGCGACCGATCCCAAGCCCGCGATTGACTTCCCGAAGGCTTTCCTTCCGCTCCCATCGGCGCCCAAACAACCAGCTGCTCCCGCCATCAGTGTTCCCGCCACGGGAACCCCTGGTCCAAAGGCTGACAAAAAGAAAGGCAACGGTCTGCGCCGGCTGTTGCCGGGGGGACGTGGGAAAACATCCTAGACGGACGTGCCTGAATCTGAAGCGCGGCAAAATCTTCCTGGCTCAGATCGCAATAGAAAACTTTGATGAGTTTGAAAGACACAAGCCTAAAAGCCCTCCTGATCTGCCCGAACCGCGATCTCGCCGAGTCTTTTCTCCAGACTGTAGCCAAGGCGGGGGTCTTTCAGATCATCGCGGTTCTGCGCGAGTATCCGGCCGAACAAGTCCTCGAAATGCGGCTGCGGCAGAGCGTTCCACGGATCGTACTCATTGATGTTCTGTCGGACCTGGATGTTGCCTGCAGTCTGCTGCAGATGCTGGCCTCGATCCGTCCCCCGGTTCACTCCGTCGGTCTTCACATGGTTCAGGACGGCGAGTCGATCGTGCGGGTCCTGCGGGCTGGTGCCACCGAGTTCCTCTTTGCGCCCTTTGATCCACTCTCCCAACACGAGGTAGGCGGACGAATCGCCCGGCTCAGCGCCCCTGACTTACCAACAGAACGAAATAGCGCCGCTTTCTATGCGTTCGCCTGCACGAAGCCCGGTTCCGGCGCCTCTACCATCGCGGCGCAATCGGCCTTCGCGATTCGCCGCCAAACCGGGAAACGGGTTCTTCTCGCCGACTTTGACCTCGCCGGCGGAACAATCGGTTTCTACCTGAAGTTGCAGAGCCCCTTCTCTCTGCTCGATGTATTGCAGTTGCCTGGCCATCCCGAACCATCCACTCTGGACACGATGGTTACAACGCTCGACGGTGTTGATATTCTCTCCGGCCCGGAGGAACCCTATCTCAGCCCACTCGATCCGGCCAAACTCGAGGCCGTCCTCGAAGTCATGCGACAGGCTTACGACTATGTTGTCCTCGATCTGCCAACGGTCTTTGATCGCTCCAGTCTGTTGGTTCTCGCGCATACAGATGCCGGTTTTCTCGTTACCACGGCAGAATTGCCCAGTCTTCACTTAACCCGAAAAGCGCTGCAGATGATGCAGCAGCTCGGTTTTGACCACCAGAGACTTCGCGTCATCGTAAATCGCTTGAACCGCAAAGACGGCCTTGACGGCAATGACCTTGGAAAAATGTTCGATACCGCGGTGCACTCCACCCTGCCGAACGACTACTTCTCGCTCCATCGCGTGGTGACTCGCGGCGAGCCGCTCAGCGGGAGTGGGGATCTGGTCCGAGCCCTCGAGGCGCTTACCCGGAAAATCCTTGGAACGGTCCCTGAGGCTTCTCCACTGAATCCCGCCGTCGCCGCCGGCCGGCCAACTCTTTCGCAGACGTAGATAGCTCGCTGGAACACGAAACGCCTTCTTTACCGGACAAACCATGGCCATCTCCAATATCGAACCCAAATCCGCGCAACAACTTAGCTGGGAGCAGCGCCTGATGAAAAATTCCGGCCAGCGGCGATCCGGGCCGCAGCCGGAATACCAGCAACTAAAATTCACCCTGCATCGCAAGCTCCTTGACAAGATCAACCTCGAAGCCCTGGCGATGATCGACAACCAGAGGGTCCGGGGCGAAGTTCGGCAGGCCCTGATTGCACTGATCGATGGTGAGCCCACGTTGCTCAGTTCTGTCGAAAAACAGCAGATTTGCGACGAAGTACTCGACGAGGTCTTTGGCCTGGGACCGCTTGAGCCGCTGCTTGTGGATCCTACCATCTCCGATATCCTCGTCAACGGCAGCAAGCAGGTCTACGTCGAGCGCCGAGGTCTGCTGGAGTTGACTAACGTAACTTTTCGTGATGATCAACATCTGTTGCGGATCATCGACAAGATCGTTTCGCAGGTGGGACGCCGGGTCGACGAGTCCAATCCGATGGTGGACGCTCGATTGTCGGACGGCTCCCGCGTCAATGCCATCATTCCGCCACTTGCTCTGGACGGCCCGCTCATGTCGATCCGCCGGTTCTCCCAGGACAAACTCATGCCCTCGGATCTGGTTTCCAAAAAAGCCCTTACTCAGGGAATGATGGAACTGCTCGAGGCGGCGGTAAAGGCGCACATGAACATCATCATCGCCGGTGGAACCGGCGCCGGAAAGACCACGCTTTTAAACGCCCTATCCGCCTTTATCGCCCCCAAAGAACGCATCGTTACCATCGAAGACGCCGCCGAATTGCAACTCAAACAGCCCCACGTAGCCCGGCTCGAAACCCGCCCACCCAATCTTGAAGGCAATGGCGCCGTCCGGCAACGGGAACTGCTGATCAACTCGCTCCGGATGCGACCAGACCGCATCGTCGTTGGTGAGGTCCGTGGCGGGGAAGCCCTCGACATGCTGCAAGCCATGAACACGGGTCATGATGGTTCGCTGACCACCATTCACGCCAACACTCCGCGGGATGCGGTCGGCCGCCTGGAGGTGATGGTTTCGCTGGCCAATGCCAACATGCAACTGGTCTCGATCCGGCAACAAATCGCCAGCGCGGTCCATATCTTTGTCCAGGCCGCCCGCCTTTCCGATGGCTCGCGGCGCGTCACCAGCATCACCGAAGTCACCGGCATGGAGGGTGACATGGTCACGCTGCAAGACATCTTTGTCTTTGAAAAACGCGGTCTCGGTCCGAACAATGAAGTCCTGGGCCGGTTTGCCGCGACAGGCATCCGACCTAAATTTTATGAAAAATTACTTGCTGCCGGTATCAAGTTGAGAAACGATTTGTTCGATGAAGTATTAGATGTCCCGTAGCACTCCCTGCCGGCTTGTCTTCTCGATCCACTGGAGATCGCTCAGAAGCAGGAAGCAGCTTTTTATGCGCCAAGGTAACCGTCTCCCAGGATAACAGTCTCAAAGATTTACAGTCTCAATTGCGATGACAAGCTTTATCGTACTTTTTATCTTAGTCTGGGGCACCGCCATGGTTGGATGGTGGCTAACGAACCGTTACATCCACAAGAACGACCTCGGAAAAGTTCGCACTCGGCTGCGGGGTGCACCCGCCAAGAAGGTCACCGCAGGTCCCAAGACACCCGAACTGATCGCCAAGGAGGATGTGACGACGGGCCGTATTGCGCTGGGGGTTTTGCGGAGGTTCAATCTGCAAAACACATTGCAGGGAATGCTCGAACAGGCCGGTCTCAAGTGGAGCGTTGCCCGTTTGGTCCATGCGTGTCTGCTTTGTTTTCTGGTGTGTTTCGGCGTGGCCCGGTTGCTCCTGCCTGCAAACGCCGGGAGTTTGGTTCTTGTCCCGGCAGTTATCGGCAGTGGTTTCCCGCTCATGGTGGTGGCCAGAAAACGCTCGAAGCGGATTCACCGGTTTGAGGAGCAGTTCCCGGAAAGCTTGGAGTTTATTGCGCGTTCTATGCGGGCTGGTCATGGCTTTTCGATTGCTCTTGAGATGATCCATCGGGAATTCCAGGAACCCTTGGCGGGCGAGTTCCGCCGCACCTTTGAAGAACATAATTTTGGTATTCCTCTCGAAATTGCCCTTGAGAAGTTCGGCCAGCGGATGCCCCTGCTCGACGTACATTTCTTTGTATCTGCCGTAATGTTGCAAAAGAGGACGGGCGGCAATTTGGCGGAGATTCTCGACAAGCTGGCTTACATCATTCGGGAGCGATTCAAACTCCGCGGTCGCATCCGCGCCGTCAGTGCCCATGGGCGAATGACAGGCATGGCATTGACCAGCATTCCTGTCTCGGTCGCCGTACTGATGTTTCTGGTCAATCCCGACTATGCTCACTTCTTTATGGCGGAAGAGGTTGGGCAGTTGATGTTGGGAGGGGCGGTGCTCCTTCAGGTTCTGGGTTACCTGATCATGCAAAAGATCGTGAAGATTGAGGTTTAGTCATGGCGATCCTGATGTCCCTGGTCATCTTCGTTGCCGTGCTGCTAGTTACCGCCTTCATTGGAATGCGTCTCTGGGTGCGTCCCAAAGTGGCCATTGAACGGGTCACGGGGTCAGGGTCGGAACTCACGTTTAAAATTCCGAATCACCCGAGTCTGATCCTCCATGACCTCGTTAAAAAGCTCGGCGCGGTACTGCCAGCCTCACCTGCAGATGTCACCGTCATGCGCCGGCGTCTCATCCGGGCGGGTATAAAGGGCGACAGTGCTCTCAGCATTCTTTACGGCAGCAAAGTGTTACTAGGGGTGGCCTTTCCGCTGGGCATGGCGATGCTAGTCGCGGGCTCGGCGGCTGACTCCTCCAACAAAATGCTGGCTATCGGCGCGGCGGCGGTGGCTGGATTCTGGGGGCCCAACGAGTACATCAAGATCAGGGCCCAACGCCGTCAAAAAGAGATTCAGCGCGGTCTGGCCAACGCTCTTGACCTGCTGGTCGTTTGCGTGGAAAGCGGGCTTGGCCTCGATCAGGCTATTGTTCAGGTGGCCAAAGAACTTGCGCATGCCCACCGGGAGATCTCCGAGGAATTTGCCTTTGTCAACCTAGAGTTGAAGGCAGGCAAACGGCGTCTGGATGCGCTGCGCAACCTGGGCGAACGGACATCGGTAGACGATTTAAGAAAGCTGGTGGCCGTATTGATTCAGGCGGATCGTTTCGGCACGGGCATCGGCCAGAGTCTGCGCGCGCACGCCGACTTTATGCGGATTCAGGCTCGGCAGGTTGCTGAGGAGAAAGCTGCCAAACTGGGCGTGAAACTCGTGTTTCCAATATTTTTCTGTATTTTGCCGTCGTTGTTTGTGGTCACGGTTGGCCCGATGGCGGTAAAGATCATCCGGGAACTGCTCCCGCTGATGAATGGTGTGTAACTAGCCTAAATATGAACTAAGTCCGGGCCGGCGTCAGACCGGGGCTGGATAAAAAGGAGAAGACCATGGATGAATCGATGATTCGCATCGTATGCGCCTCGCTTGCGGCAGTCTTAATCGGACTGATCGTGTTGCGCCGCCGCAAGACTGAAGAATAGCCCACCCGCTTCGATGTCGCTTCGACCAGTGCTCCCGAGCGCCCCGGCGCTTCGGGGGCGGAGCGATTCGGCCGCGGTCCCGGACCGCTTTCCCAGGAAATGACCGGGGACGGCGCAGGAAGTCAAACAGAGCAATTTGAAATTGATGGAGTGCATTATGCCTGAAAGAATGGCTTACAAATACATGGTTTTGCTGCCGATGCTGTTCCTCGGCTGCCTCGAAAGGAGCAGCCACTTGAGTGCGGCGACCTTCGGCCACGTAGTCGCGATCGGCGGTCAAGCCGCCGATCTGGCTCTTGACGAAGCGCGCGGTGTCGTATATGTCGCGAACTTTACAGCAAATCGCGTGGACGTTGTCTCGATAGCTTCCCGGTCGGTGCAGACCTCCATCAATGTTGCCCCGTTTCCGAGTTCGGTGGCACTGTCCCCGGATGGTCGCTTCCTGATCATTTGCCACTACGGTAACTTTCAGGCTCCAGCCACCTCTCAGAACTCACTCTCAATTGTCAACCTGACCAACAACACCAGGCAAACCTTTTCCATGGGACAGTCACCCTTGGGTGTGGCCTTTGGGATCGATAACCGCGCTTTGATCGTCACTTCCTCGGAGTTTCTGCTCCTTGATCCGGTCACCGGGATTATCCAGACCCTCGACTCGATTCAGGGCGTTGTCACAAAAACGATTCCGACTCCCGTCGGAAATTTCCCGCCCAACATTGTGGCGAGTTCGATGGCCGCCTCGGGCGATGGAACGAGGATCGTTGGGATTGTCGCCGCTGGCACCTCCGATGATCGCACGATCGAATTCATTTACGATGTTTCCTCGAGAGCACTGCGGGCGACGGGATGGATTGCCTCTCCTCCGAGCGGGCCGCGGGTGGTCAGTGTGAATCGAACCGGTAGCCGCTACCTGGCCGCGTGGGCCCTACATGATGACTCTGGAGCCATCGTGGCGCAGTTTCCTGACCCCGCGGGCATCTTGAACATCGGCAGTCACGCCATCGATGCGGCGCGAGGAGTGATTTACGCTCAGGTGACGACCACAGCGCCCGGACAGCCGCCGGCCGGCGGTGGCGCGGCCGGGAGTGTCGCCCCGGTACTTCAGGTGGTCGACATGGACAACCTGGCCGTGTTGGACCGGCTGCAGTTGGCCGAGAACCTTGCCGGCCGCAGCCTGATCAGCTCCGACGGCAACACGATGTATTCGATTTCGGAAAGCGGCCTGACTATCTTTCCTATCGGTTCTCTCGCTCAATTGGCCCGGATCTCCTTCGCCGTGGAAGATCTGCTTTTCCAGACATCATTTTGCGAGCGTCAGTCGCTTACGCGCCAGGTGGTCGTCTCCGACTCCGGCGGCGGTCGAGTTCCATTTTCGGTCTCCTCGACTATGGCTGGGGTTACCATTAGCCCCTCTTCAGGAGTCACGCCGATGACAGTGACTCTCCGATTGGACCCTGTGGCCTTCCAGAATCTTAAAGGCACAGCGAGCGGTACGGTCTCTCTTACCTCGGCCGCCGCGATCAACCTGCCCCAGCCTTTGCGCGTCCTCGTGAACAACAAAGAACCAGACCAGCGGGGATTGACGGTGAACATTCCCGGTAAACTGGTGGATATCCTGCCCGACGCGGTGCGGGACCGGTACTTCGTTCTCCGCCAGGATCGCAATCAGGTGCTCGTGTTCGACGGCCAATCGCACACCCAGGTGGCGACCCTTAAGACCGGCAATACCCCAACCCAGTTAGCCATTACTTTTGACCGACGGCGGCTGCTCGTTGGTCACAACAATAGTCAGATTATTAGTGTGTTTGATTTGGAAACTCTGCAACCTGAGGCACCCATTCGCATGCCCGGCGGACACTATCCCCGTTCGGTGGCCGCGTCAGGTCGAGCTATCTTGGCGGCCAATCGGGTCGCCGGACCGTTTCACACGATCGATCGGGTCGACCTGTTGACGCGCTCAGCTACTGAGCTGCCCACGCTGGGCGTCTTCGAAAACAAAATTGACATCAACACAATTCTTGTCCCGAGCGCCAATGGATCGTCCATCCTCGCGGCGCAAGCCAACGGAACGCTGCTGCTGTACAACGCCAATGTGGACTCCTTCACAGTGGGACGAAAGGAAACGGCCAGCTTGGCAGGCGCCGTGGCCGCCTCCAGCTTTGACCAGTTCGTCATCGGTAACCGGCTCTTCAATTCGTCCCTGGTCCCTATCCGGCAGTTCGATGCCTCCAATGGCGCCAGTTCCGGCTTCGCGTTCGTTGATCAAATTGGAATTCGCACCACAGCTCCTTCGTCGGCGAGCCCCGGCGTGATGCAGCGGGTGAATCTAGCGAGCGCTAATTTTGAGGTCCGCCCCGTGCGCTTGATCGAGGCACCATTGCTCGGTGAGCCCGGCGCCGTATTCACCAGAACCCTTGCTCCTCTTTACGGTCGCCAAGCCATGGTCAACCTGACCGTCGGAGGAATCACGGTAGTGCCCTGGGCCTTTGACACTTCGGTTTCGGTGCCGCAGATTCAAAGATTAGTCAACGCTGCCGACTTTACGGGTCTGGCGGCCCCTGGGAGCCTGGTCTCACTTTTTGGGAGCAATCTTAGCCCCGTGAACCAGGCCACCAGTGTTCTCCCGTTACCCACCGCCCTCGGCGAGAGCTGCTTGACGGTAAATGGCCAGCCCGTTCCAATGCTTTTCGTCTCGCCGAATCAGATCAACGCACAGCTCCCCTACCAGATCGAGGGCAATGTCACGCTCATCCTGCGCACTCCCGGCGGGGTCAGCGATAACTTCAACCTTACGATCCTTCCCGCCGCCCCAAGTATCTTCCGGACCACAGTGGCCGGCTTCGAGTCCGGGGTTCCGGCGATTGTGCGGGCTCGGAACCAGGAGCTTGTCACGCTTTCCAACCCGATTCGCCGCGAGGATACGATCACCATCTATTTGACCGGACTCGGCAACACCCTGCCTGCGATTGAGGCCGGCACCCCGGCCGGTGGGTCTCCCTTCCCGGTGGCGACTATCGCTCCTTCGGTGCTGCTCGGCGGCGAATCTCTCACCGTAGAGTTTGCGGGCCTCGCCCCCGGACAGGTCGGCGTCTACCAGATCAACGCCTTCGTTCCTCGCAATGTCCCGCTGGGCCTCGATGTCCCTCTCACCGTCCGTCAGGGGGGACAGTCCACCCAGGTTGCGGTCCGGGTTATCAACTAACCCGCGCACTCTCTTCTGCTCGAACCTCTTCCTTCTAAACGTCGGCATCGCCTTCGCCCCAGGGCGAAGGCGATTTTCCCGCCTCTCCGCCTAATCGATCCGCACCGGTGCGCGCCGTTCCACATACGGCACGAACCGCAGCCGGTCTTCCTCGCCCAGACGCACGGGCCTACCATCAGCGATCCGCACAAACAACCCGCGCTGCGTTGCCTCGGCCACCTGCTCGCCCAGCTGATTCGTCAACTGGTAGTGGACCATCGCCGACGCCTTCCCGAAGTCCCCCAGCCAAGCCTCTAACCGGATCCGATCCCCCAGATGCACCGGCCGCTGGTACACAATGGAAGTCGCCGCCACGATGGGCGTAATGCCGCGCTCGGCCGCCTTGCCAACCGGTAGCCCTACCTCCTCGAGTAGCTTTAACCTCCCGATCTCCAGCCACTGGATGTACACGATATTGCTTACGTGGCGTGCAAAATCGATTTGAAACGTGTAGACGTCGAACTCACAACAGACCCTCGCCATACTATGCAACCTAGCACGTTCCGCCATCCCTCCCACCCGCGCCAGCCCTAATGCCTTCACGTATCGCCATCATCGGCGCCGGCAATCTGGGCTCCTGGCTCGCCGTCCACCTCGCCCGCGCGGGCCACAGCGTCCATCTGTGTACCCGGCGCGATCCCGGTTTGCTCCAGATCGACGGTCTCCCGCCTCTTCTCCTGCCTCATTATCTCGACGCCGGCCCGCCCGCCGACATCGCGTTCCTCACCACCAAAACCTACGACAACCCAATCGCCCTTCGCCGTGTGAACGCTCCGGTTCTCGCCGCCATTCAAAACGGCATCTGCCAACCGGGCATCCCCGTTCTCTCTTACGTCTACATCGAACCGCAGCAGGGCGTCCGCCAGAGCTTTCCCCCACCCGGCCCTCACTTCACCATCCCCGCCGGCACCCCGTTACCCGTCCTCTTCCGCCACACCCCTATCCAGTTCGACGAGGCCGAGGACTTCCGCTCCGCCGCCTGGCGCAAGATGCTCCACAACTGCATCTCGAACCCCCTTACCGCCCTCGCCGGCCGCGGCCTCGAAATCCTGCGCGAAGCCCTCTACCGCAGTTGGGCTGAAAAACTCCTCGCCGAGGCGCTCCCCATCGCCGCCGCCGCCGGGGCCCGCGTCGATGGCGCAGAAATCCTCGCCAAACTCGCCTCCTATCCCCCGGGCACCCGCACCTCGATGCTTCAGGACCGTCTCGCCGGCAAACCTCTCGAACTCGCCGCCCTCAACGGCCACCTAATCGAACTGGGCCGCCAATTCGATCTGCCCACCCGCGAGCATGAAAATCTCCTCACAATGCTGAGCCGTTAGTGCGCCGCCGCGCTGCATGGGATAACCTCAGAGAGCTATGCTTCGTCTCGCACTGCTCTTTGTCTGCCTCGTCGCCGCCGCCTCCGCCCAGGAGGTCCGCGCCAGCATCTCCGGCAATATCACCGATCCTTCCGGCGCCCCCGTGCCCTCGGCCACCATCACCGTCACGAATCTGGCCAAAAATACCAGCGTCGTTACCACCTCCAACGATCTCGGCCTCTACAACACGCCCCTGCTCGAACCTGGCGCCTACTCCCTCAGCGTCACCCGCGATGGCTTCCGCCGCGTCGTCCGCGAGAACATCGTCCTCCAGACCCTCGACAAAGCTCGGCTTGATATCCAACTCCAGGTCGGCGCCGTCGCCGATTCGATCACCGTCGACGCCTCCGTCTCGCCGCTGCAAACCGAAACGGCCAATCGCGATACGGCCCTCGCCAATCAACTCATCGCCAACCTGCCCACCCAGGGCCGCAACCCCTTCCAGATCGCCTGGGCCGCGCCCGGCGTCTTCAAAACCGGCGGCTGGCGCTACCTCCGCTCTTTCGATATCGGCGGTACCACCGGCTTCTCCGTCAACGGCGGCCGCAGTGGCGAAAACGAAGTCCTCATGGACGGTATGTCGAACGTCCGCTCCAGCCGCACGGTCATGAACGTGCCCACCATGGAGTCCGTCCAGGAGTTTAAAGTTCTCCAGAATACCTACGACGCCCAATACGGCCGCACCGGCGGCGGCATCGTCACCATCGTCACCAAGTCCGGCTCCAACCAGTTCCACGGCAATCTGTTCGAGTACTTCCAGAACGATAAACTCAACGCCAACCAGACGGAACTCAACTCCGCCGGCATCAAGAAGTCCCCGAACAACATCAACGCCTACGGCTTCTTCCTCTCCGGCCCGATCTACGTGCCCAAGGTTTTCGACGGCCGGAACAAGCTCTTCTGGACTCTCGCCTACGAAGCCATGCGCCAACGCTCCGCTGACCCCGGCGTCGTCACCGTGCCGCTCATGGAATGGCGCAACGGCGACTTTTCGACTCTCCGCAACGCGCAGAACGCCCCCGTTCTCATCTACGACCCCCTCACCACCGTGACCAACGGCACCCGCCAGCCCTTCCCCGGCAACCGGCTTCCCTCCAACCGCATCAATCCCATCGCCGCCGCCGTACTCAAGTTCCTGCCCGCACCCACCTCGCAGGGCATCGGCCCGGCGTTCGTGCAGAACTATCCCTATCCCTCCCGCTGGATCGGCGACCTCGACCAGTGGTCCGGCCGCCTCGACTTCCAGGTCAACTCGAAGAACAATACCAACTTCCGCTACGGACAGAACCCGTTCAGCGAATACCGCGGTCTCGTCTTTGTCAAAAATCCGTCCGAAGCCAACCCGGCCGAGCCCACCGGCAACGCTCCGCTTCGCCGGAACGGCCGCACCATCGGCTTCAATTGGACCTCCACGCTCAACCCCACAACAACTTTCGACCTCCGCCTCGGCCTCAACCGCTGGGAAGAGTCCTCCGGCAACTCCTTCGGCACCGGCTACGATCCCCGTCAGTTGGGCTTCGATTCGAACCTTGTCTCCCAGTTCACGCGCCTCGCTTTCCCCCGCTTCGACTTCCAGAACAACGCGTTCCAGTCCATCGGACCCGGCACCCTGCTCAGCGCCGGTACCAATGACGTCTACACCCTGCAGCCGAATTTCAATAAAGTCGTCGGCCGCCACTTCCTCAAGTTCGGCGTCGAAATGCGCCGCTACAACGACAACTCGCAAAGCCCCGGCCTTGCCTCCGGCGCCTACACCTTCGGCAAAGACTGGACGCAAGCCGTCTCCAACCGGGCCGATGCTACCTCCGGCAACGAACTGGCCACCATGCTGCTCGGCTACCCCACCTCTGGCTTCGTCGATCGTAACATCGACCCCGCCTACGTCCACTTCTTCTACGCGGGCTTCTTCCAGGACGATTTCAAAGTCTCCAACCGCCTGACCCTCAATCTGGGTCTCCGCTGGGACTACGAGTCGCCCATGACCGAACGCTATGACCGCATGGTCCAGTCGCTTGATTTCAACGCGGCCAGCCCCATTGCGGCCCGCGCCGCCGGGCTCAATCTGAAGGGAACCGTCCAGTTCGCCAACGTGGGCGGCGCTCCACGCGGCTCCTTCGCGCCGGACAAGAACAATTTCGCTCCCCGCGCGGGCTTTGCGTATCGGCTCAACGGTAAGACCGTCATCCGCGGCGGCTACGGTCTGTACGTCCTCGGCCAGGCCGCCACTGGTGTGCCGCAAGGCTTCAGCCAGCGCACCAACGCCGTCACGACGGTAGATAACCTCACCCCGGCCGTGAACCTCACGAACGCCTTCACGAACCAGGTTGGCGGGCGCCTCCTCGCCGCCGTCGGCAACTCCGAAGGCGCGGCCAGCTTCCTCGGCCAGGGCCTCACCGTGAACTGGCAGCAGCGCCCCCTGCCCTATTCGCACCAATACTCGTTCGACGTGCAGCGCGAACTGCCCGGCGGTGTGCTGGTCGAAGTGGCCTATGTCGGCAACCTCACCCGGAAGCTGCCCGTCAACTCGAACGCCAACTTTGTTCCCACCAATGAACTGAATCGCCGGACCCCCGCGGGCGCCATCGACAACGCCTACTACAACACCCAGGTGCCCAACCCCATGCGCGGTCTCATCCCGAACAACGCCGCCCTGAACGGCGCCACCGTCACGCGCCAGACGCTCTTGTTCACCTTCCCGCAATTCACCCCACTCACGGTGGCCAATCTGCCCATCGGCCGCCAGCGCTACGATGCCGTGCAGATCAAGGCGTCCAAGCGCTTCTCGGGCGGGCTCACCTTCCTGGCCAGCTACACCGGCGCCAAGACCCTCGAACAGGTCAGCTTCCGCAACATTCAGGACTTCAATCTCGCCGAACCCGGCAGCTCGAAGCTCGAAAAGCAGTCGGCCGACCAGATCGATATCCCGCGCAAGTTCAACCTCGCCGGCGTCTGGGAACTGCCCTTTGGCAAAGGCCGCCGTTTTGCCAATAGCGTCAATTCCGTGGGTAACTTCCTCATCGGCGGCTGGGAACTCAACGCCAATGTCACCTACATGAAGGGCTGGAACATCGCCTATCCCAACGCCAACCAGGTCAACCCCGGCAGCGCCAAACTCGAAACCCCCACCATGGGCCAGTGGTTCAACACCGACCTGTGGAACAACCCTGCCACCGGTCGCCGCGTCAGCGTGCAGGAACCCTTCACCCTGCGCGACTTCCCGCTCCGCTTCGGCAACGTCCGCCTGCCCGGCTACCAGAACTGGGACGCCTCCATCACCAAGTGGTTCCCCATCAAGGAACGGCTCCGCCTGCAGTTCCGCTTCGAGGCGGTCAATGCGCTCAACCGGCCCTGGTTCACCAACATCGCCTCGGTCGACGTCACCAACGCCGCCTTCGGCCGCCTCAACCCGGTCCAGGGCAACCTGCCGCGCTTCCTCAAACTCGGCCTCAACCTGCAGTTCTAACCAACCAAGCCCGCTCCCGGCCCTTACCAGCCCCCGGGAGCGGGCCTCCGTGTTGCCTCGTCATGCCCCCGCCCCGCTGCGTCCTTCTGTTCGCCGTCCTCCTGCTCGTCGCCTGCACCGACGGCCCGCCCCGTCAGGGCCAGCCCACCATGGCCGAACTCGCCCTCCGTCAGCCCTATCAACCCCGGCCCCTCCCCCCCAAAGCCCAAGCTGCCGAAGACGCCGAACGCGCCGCCCTCGCCGCCCGCCCGCTCGCCGACCTCCTCGCCAGCCCGGACGAAGCCGACCGCTTCCTTGGTCTCCCCGCCGCCCTCCGCCAAGCCTACGCCGCCAATCAGCTCGACGCCGCCGAGGCGCACGCCCGCGAACTCATCAAGATCATCCCCCACTTCGCCGGACACCCCCGCTACGGCGATGCCATCTTCCTCGCCCACCAGACTCTCGGCAAGATAGCTCTCCGCCGCGACGACGCCAAAACCGCCGTCGCCGAACTGCTCGCCTCCACCAACACCCCCGGCTCGGACCGCCTTACCTACGGCCCCATCCCCATGGATCTTGCCCGTGCCCTCGTCGACCTCGGCCATCGCAAAGCCGTTGCCCACTTCCTCGACCGTTGCTCTCACTTCCACGCCGACAAAGACAAGCTCATCGATTGGGGCATCCAGATCCGCAAGGGCTTCAACCCCGATCTCGTCCCCTACTGAGTTTGGCGATATACTCGCCCCCATGACCCTCCACGCCCGCCGCGCCTTCCTCGGCTACCTCGCCGCCAGCCCCCTCTACGCCCAATCCGCCCCCGGACCCATTGCCAAGCCAGAAGACGCTATCAATGTCTTCGACTTCGAACCCGCCGCCCGCCAGGTCCTCCCGCCCGCCCACTTCGGCTACCTCCAAACCGGCGTCGTCGCCGATGCCACGCTGGCCGCCAACCGCACCGGCTTCGATCGCTATCAACTCCGCCCCCGCCGCCTCATCGATATCTCCCAGATCGATACCTCCGTCACCCTGTTCGGCGCCCGCCAGGAGTTTCCTCTGCTTCTGGCCCCGGTCGGCAACATCGGCGCCTTCCACGCCGAAGCCGAACTGCCCGTTGCCCGTGCCGCCGCCGCTACCCGCACCACGCAGATCCTGTCCACCTACACCAACACAAGCGTCGAAACCATCAACGCCGCGGCCGGCCGTCCCGTCTGGTTCCAACTCTACGCCACCGGCAGCCCCGTCGCCGCCGACCGTCTCTGGCGCCGCGCGGAAGACGCCGGCTGCCCCGTCGTTCTCCTCACCGTCGACTCGCAAGCCGGCCGCAACACCGAAACTCTCTCCCGCGCCAAACTCCTTGACTCCCGCAAGTGCACCCTCTGCCACGACCCCGCCCCCGGCGGCTTCTTCAAGCGCAAGCCCATGCTCGCGGGCATCAACATGGCCGGTGTTCCCACCTCGAACGCCGCCCTCACCTGGGACTTCGTCCGCCAACTGCGGAAGTCGACGAAGATGAAGCTGCTCATCAAGGGCCTCGTCACCCACGAAGACGCCCGGCTGGCGCTTGAGTGCGGCGCCGACGGCGTGGTCGTCTCCAACCACGGCGGCCGTGCCGAGGAGTCTGGCCGCGGCACCATCGAGTGCCTGCCGGAAATCGCCGATGCGGTCGGCGGCAAGATGACGATTCTCATCGACGGCGGATTCCGCCGCGGCACCGATATCTATAAAGCCCTCGCGCTGGGCGCCAACGCCGTCTGCATCGGCCGGCCCTACGTCTGGGGCCTGGCTGCCTTCGGCCAGCCGGGCGTCGAGCGGGTCATCGACCTCCTCCGCGCCGAGTTCAGCCTCATCATGAAGCAGTGCGGCAAGCGCTCGATTGCCGAGATCAACAAATCCAGCCTTACCAGCCGCGCCTAAGGATAATCCGAAGAGAGTTTTCCCGCTGTTTCTCCACGTAGAATGAATGGTCCAGCACCCCGCCGAGGAACTGCTCGAACTATTGGCCCTGCGTCGCCTGCCGGCCGAATCCCGTAGCGAACTGCTGCTCCATCTGCAGGACTGCCCGGCTTGCCGCCAGAAGCTTCAGGACGAACGGCAGTACATCGAAACCATCCGAGCGGTCCTCGCCGTCTGGCCTTCTTCGTAACTCTCGCCACCCGGGCTAAATGAAAAAGAGGCCGTTGGTGAACAGGATCACGCAGAGCGCCTGCAGCATCGCCCATAGTCCGTAATTTTTGGATCAGTCGTGTGGGAACAGTGGTGTGTCAACCGTGGTGTGTCAACCGTGGTGTGTCAAGAGTGGTGCGCCCTTGCTGGGCAACCCGTCCGAGCAGGGCAGCATGGCCTTTGCCGTCCCCCCCCCCCCAGCCAAGCGTCACGCGCCGCGAATTGCCGGTCATGCCGCTGGGCTCACCGCAACCGGCAGCACCGCCACAAGGCTCACGCTGCGCTTCAACGACAGGGCCCCCGCTCGCGCCACAAAAGAGCGAAGCGAAGAAGGCGGTGGGAAACAGCAAACCGCCGACGATAGCGGAGCGTCGCCTTGGCTTCGTTTCGCAAAATCCCGCCTCGTGATTTGCCAGAGCGTCCAGACCAGCGCCGGGTACAACGGGAAAAACGCGACGCTGGACTGCTTGGCCAGCTCATCGTGAGGTCCCGCCGGCTGGCGAGCCGCGCCAACAGCGCCACCGGCGCCAGAATCAGTCGGCTGATAACGACCTCCCGGCAAATTCTGCGCCACGGCACTGTCCCCGCCTCCGGAATCTGGCCCAGCAGGGGGGCCCAGCAGGGGGGCCCAGCAGGGGGGAATGACGCGATCCCTGCCGCTGTCTCATCGCGCCCCCTTGCCCTTTCCGCCCCCCGCCTCCCACCGTGGCGGCGCCATCCGACTGTTCCACTCGGCCAGCAACCGGCTCAGCGCCGCCACCCGCTGTGGCTGCGGGCCCGCCAGGTCCCGCGTCTCACCCGGGTCCTGCTCGAGGTCATACAAGGCGAACTCCGCCTGCCCCTGCCGCACCAGCTTCCACCTGCCCTGCCGCACGGCGATGTTCTTCCCGTAACGCCAGAACAGCGCCCGCTCACCCACCCTTCCCGCCAGGTCCACCCCATCAAACGCCGCCGCCTCGTAGGGCACCCCCGCGGCCCGCAGCACGGTCGGCACGATGTCGGTGGCGATCACCGGCGTCCCCTCCACCCGTCCCGCCGCCCATCGCCCCCGCCACTGCAGCAGAAACGCCACGCGGATGCCGCCCTCGTACAGCTGCCCCTTGCCGCCCCGCAGCGGCCGGTTGCTTGAAGTCAACTCCGCCGTCGGCCCCCCGTTGTCGCTCAGAAAGATCACCAGCGTGTTCTCCTCGAGGCCATGCCGCCGCAGCGCGCCCAGCACCCTACCCACCCCGTCATCAAGCGCGCTCAGCATCCCCGCAAACACCCGCCGGTGCGCATCCGCAATCCCGGCAAAGCGCTCCTGCGATGCCGCCGTCGCCTGCATCGGGCTGTGCACGGCATTCCAGGGTAGATAGAGAAAGAATGGGCGCCGCCGGTGCCGGTCAATAAAGCTCTCGGCCTCCCGCGCCAGCGCCGCCGTCAGATACTCCCGTTCCTCTACCGGCTCGGTCCCCCGCAGCAGCGGATTGTCCGCGTCATAGGGCGGCTCGTTCTGCCGCAGATGCGAAACTACCCCGTCGTAGGGCGGCGGCACGAAAAAGTGCCCTTCGTGGAGAAAGCCGAAAAACTCGTCGAACCCCCGGCGCAGCGGATGGTACTTCGCCGTCCCGCCCAGGTGCCACTTCCCGATCACCCCGGTGGCGTACCCCGCCTTTTGCAACCGCTCGCCGATCGTCACCTCGCTCTCGGGCAGGCCGATCGCCGGGTCCAGATTCGCCCGGCCCACGGCGTTGAACTCATGGCCGAACCGCGTCTGGTAACGCCCCGTCAGCAGCCCCGCCCGGGACGGCGTGCAGTAGGGCGCCGTCACGTAGCCGTTCGTGTACCGCACGCCGTGGCGCGCTATCGAATCGATGTGCGGCGTGGGAATCTCCGGGTTGCCTTGGCAGCCCAACTCGCCGTAGCCCAAATCGTCGGCCAGCAGCAGGACGACGTTGGGCCGCCGCTGCGGCTGCTGCGCCGCCGCCGTGGCCGCCAGCCCCGCCAAAAAACTTCGCCGGTTGAGCATCGCCGCCAGCTTACCCTATACAGATGGCCCGTGCTACTCTCGCCGCGCTCGCCCGCGAAATCACCACCTGCGAACTCTGCCCCCGGCTCCGCGAACACTGCCGGCACATCGCCGCCGTCAAGCGCCGCGCCTACCAGACTGAGACCTACTGGGGCCGACCCGTCCCCGGCTTCGGCGACCCCGCCGCCCGCCTGCTGATCCTTGGCCTGGCTCCCGGCGCCCACGGCGCCAACCGCACCGGCCGCGTCTTCACCGGCGACCGCTCCGGCGACTTCCTCTTCCGCGCCCTGCACGAAACCGGCTTCGCCAACCAGCCCACCTCCACCGATCGCGCCGACGGCCTCGCCCTCCACGACGCCTGGGTCTCGGCCTCGGTCCGCTGCGCCCCGCCCGATAATAAGCCCGACCCCACCGAGATCCGTACCTGCCAGCCCTTTCTCGAACGCGAACTGGCCCTGCTCAAAAACCTCCGTGGCGTGGTCGTCCTCGGCCGCCTGGCTTTCGATGTCTACACCCGTATCGCCAACCTCCGCGGGCTCGACTTCGGCCATGGCCTGCTGCACCCCGCATCCTCCCCCTGGCTGCTCTGCTCCTACCATCCCAGCCAGCAGAACACCTCCACCGGCCGCCTCACCCGGGAAATGCTCCACGATGTCTTCGCCGCGGCCCGCCGCCAGTTGGACTCTGCGGCTCACTCCCCCACCGGCCGGTAATGCGCGTGAAAGTATCGCTTGGTCACCTCCACGGCCAGCGCGTACGCCAACGCAATTCCCACCACCAGCCCCAGTAGCGAAACCGGCAGCGGCACAAAGCCCAGATACCCGCTCCCCGGCAGATACGAAATCACCAGCGTCAACCCCGCCACCGCGATCGTGGAATACAGCAGCCACCGCCCCGGCCGGCTCCGGTAGAACGGCAGCCGCGTCCGCACCACCAGCGCCACGGCCAGCTCCGTCAGCAGCGACTCGACAAACCACGCCGTCCGGAACTCCACCGCCGAGGCCTGATAGACCCACAGCAGCACCCCGAAGGTCAGATAGTCGAACAGCGAACTCACCAGGCCGAATAGGATCATAAAATTCCGGATGTAGGCCACGTCCCAGCGGTGCGGCCGCTCGATCCATTCACGGTCCACCTCATCGCTGGCAATCGCCATCCCCGGCACATCCGACAGGAAATTGTTGAGCAGAATCTGATTGGCCAACAGCGGCAGAAACGGCAGAAACAGCGACGCCCCGGCCATGCTGAACATGTTGCCGAAGTTCGCGCTCGTGGTGGTGAAGATGTATTTGATCGTGTTGGCGAACGTACGCCGCCCCTCGGCAATCCCTTCCCGCAGCACGTTCAGATCCTGCTCGAGCAGCACCAGATCCGCCGACTCCTTGGCCACATCCACCGCCGCGTCCACCGAGATTCCCACGTCGGCCGCATGCAGCGCCGGGGCGTCGTTGATCCCGTCCCCCATGTAGCCGACCAC
>JADCJL010000021.1 GCA_020247055.1 Acidobacteriaceae bacterium
GCCCCTGCCCCCCGCCACTTCTCGAGCACCCCCGCCAACCCCGCATCCCCCGCCAACTCCCAGAAAATCCGCTCCCCCAACTCCTCCCCCGCTCCCCCGTTCGCCGCCCACTGCCGCAGCGCCGACCGCACCCGCGGCGGCGTCAACGGCTCCAACGTCAACGTATCCAGCCCCAGCTCCAACTCCCCTGTGTAGTCCTCCGCCCGGCACGACACAATCAACGCCGCCGCCCGCGCCGCCATCGCCCGCACCTCGCGCGCCTTCTCCCCCCGCTTCCCCGTCGGCACCTCGTTCAACCCATCCAGCAGCAGCACCCTCCGCTCCCCCCCAACCCCACAATCCGGCCTCTCCGCCGCCAAAAAATCCGCCAGCGTCTCATCCCCCACCCACCGGCCCAGCTCCACCAGCACCGGCCACGGCGCACTCCCATCCCGCCGCGCTCGCTCCGCCAACTCCAGCGCCAGCCGCCGCAGCGTCGTACTCTTCCCGCCCCCCGGCGCGCCCAGCAGCGCCGCACGCCGCACGCTCCCAAACGCCGTCAGAATATCCTCATACTCCCGCGTCTCCACCGCCTCCCCCTGCCGCGACCGGTGCCGCAACAACACAATATCCGGATCGTCGCTCCACGCCGCCAGCAGCCTCTCCGCCCCGCCCGCCCGACGCGCCACGCCCACCCCGCTCAACGGCGAATACAGCCGGGCCTTCGCCTCCACCTCCCGGATCAACCGCTCCAAATACCCGCTGCCCGTTACCCGGTCTCCCACACAGGCCGCCAGCAACTTCTCGTACGCCCCCTCGCGGCGAATGTCCAGGTGCGCAAACTGGGCCAAACTTCCCTTCGCCGGCGTATCGTCCAACCGCAGCGGCAGAAAACGCCGCCCCCGGTTCATCGGGTCCCGGAACCGGAACGTTCCCGTCTCCAGTTGCGCCCACTCCGAACCAAACGCATGCGCCGACATGCACAACACCAACAGCCGGCTCCCCTCCAGTCCCTCCTCGATCTTGGCCGGAATCGGGTCGCCCGGTTGGATCTCCCACTCATCGAACCAAACTCGTACGCCGTCCCCCCGCAGCCGCTCCGCTATCCTGCGTACCACGTCTTTGTCCTTCGCACTGTGGCTGAGAAATACGTCAAACGGCGCCCGCGAAAGGCTCGCCGCCCGCATCGAAAAGTCGCCCGCCTCTCCGTACAGCCGCGCCGCCTGCTCAAACTCCCGGATCGCCCGGCTCCGCTCCCCCAAAGTCTCCAACACCTCGCCCAACGAAAAACAGATCTCCGCCCGCAACGCCGGCGGCGCCCCCCCCCGGTCCGCCACCGCCGCCGCCTCCAGCAACACTTTCTCCGCTTCCTCGCCGCGCCTAGCCGCCGAAAGCCCGCGGCCCGCCCGGTGCAACACGCGCGCCAGCGTCGCCTCCTGCCCCGCCTTGCCCCGCAGCTTCGCCGCCTCCGCTAAGGCCAGTTCCTCATCCGGCGCGTCCACATCCCGCGGCGCGTACAGCCGCGCCGGTTCCCCCCGGCCCTTCGTCTCCTCCCGCGGAATCCGCACCACAATCGAACGGACAGACCACCAATCCGGCGCGACGTCCCGGATCGCCCCCTGCGCCCACCCGGGCACGCAGAAAACCAACGTACACGGCAGTTTCGCCGCCAGCGCATTGCGAATCAGATTCAGCCGCGCCAACCCCTCCGTCAGCGCCGCGTTCCAATCCGCAAACGCCGGGTCACGCTCCCCAACCACCATCTCGATCCACACCGCGCCCGCCTTCACCGTCATCAGAGACCCCGGTTCCAACGCCAGCAGACGGCCCGCGATCTCCCGCAAATCCGGTGGCTTCTCGAGCGGTACGTCTAACAATGTCCGTGCCGAAGCTCGTAAATGCGCCGCTAACGCCGTCCGGCATCCTTCCGCCCCCGCTTTATCGGGAACAAACAGGACCGCGAAGCCGAATCCCTCGTGATAATCAAAATGGCGCAACAGCGCCTGCCACTCTTCGGATTGCGCCCAGGGCGCCAAATCATCCATCGGACCGCGGCACCGCGGCCACTGCGGCTCGCCGCGCCTCCTCTCTCACATCCTCCCGGATGATCGGGTGAACGTCGTACCACTCCTCCCCGTTCCGCAAAAACAGCACCAGATGCGTATCCAAAAAATGGGTAAATCGATTCACATCTTCCGCCTGCGCCGTGCGCAGTCCGTGCGATCGGCTCTCCGCCACTCCCTGCAGCCAAACCGCGTCCGCCGACGGAATCGGCAGGTAATTGGACCGCACCTCCGCAATCGCCGACTCCAGCACCCCGTCCGTCACCGGCAACTGCTTCGCTCTCGCCACCGCCGTCCGCGCCAGTTCAAACAGGTCGCGGAAGTGTCCTCCGCAAACCTGAATCAGTTTCCAGGCCCCTTCTTCCGTTCCGAAGAAGCGCAGCAGTTCACCCCGGCCGCCGAACCGCTTCTCCAGCACCTGCCACAGGCACTCGTCACCCTCCGGGTATCGCGTTCGCCCCGCGTCATGCTCCCACTGCCGTACGCTCGGCAGAATCGTGATCGGCGTCCCCGGCAAAATAAACTTCAGCCACGGCGGCACCGTGTAAACAGCGTGGATCGACGGCAGGTTCAGCCGCTCCCGGTGTTGCGTGAACAGCCGTTCGACGCTGCTCAAAACATCCTGATCGGTCAGCCGCGACCCCCGCAACTGCTCCAGTTGGTCGAACAAGAAGACGATCTGCACCTCCGGCCGGTGTCGCCGCAATGCCGCCACGCTCTCTTCAAAGAACTTCTTCGTCTGCTGTTCCAGTTCCGCCAGCCGCGTCGACAGCACACCCTGTACCTTTTGCCGGAACGATGGCGTCTCCCGCAGGCTCGCCTTCACACTCCCGGCGTCCTTCACGGAAAGCGAAAACTCCCTCCACTCAATTTCCGTCGTGGTCAGGTAGTGCCGCAGCCGCGTCCAGTAGGATTCCTCGGTCAGTCGCAAACTCGCGTCATAGGCCTCCACCGCGTCACTGAACGCGCCGGCCAGAACAATCAGCAGATCACTGATCTCAATCGGCAGGTTCGGGTTCAGAAACTGCAGGGCATCGGCATAGAACACCAGGTACCCTTCCTCCTCCAGATCTCTCTTGAGGCGCAACAGCTCCGTGGTCTTGCCGGAGCCTCGAAACCCCGAAAAAAAGTGCCGGCTCTCCACATCACTGAAACGAATGCGGGTCTTGATCTCCTCCACCGGGTCAAAATCAGTTAAGGTGGCGTAAACCGGATGATAGAACGGGTCATCCGGGGGGAGGCGCTTCAGCGGGTTCAGGTCCTGATAGACTCGCTTCAGAAACGCAAATTCCTCTTTGCTCTGCGCCATTTCTTCACCAGTATACAGGCAGCGCCCAGCGAATCAGCACGCAGCGGATGGGGGACGAACACACGGCCCGGAAGCCGGCAAGGTTGCCGCGGTAGTCCGGATGGCGGTCGTCGCGGCTCGCCGCACGCGCCACACCCGGAGCTCAGCTCCAGACAACTGGACCCGTTTCAGCTTCCCATACTCATTCCGGCACCACTCGCCCACGTTCCCGCCCAGGTCCATCACCGCCTCCGGGGACGCTCCCCGCCTCCGGGGACGCTCCCCAAGGATAAATCCCCACCGCACTCGTCCGCCCAAGATTGTCGCCTCTCCCATCTGCCTGATCTGCCAGGGCAGGAACCTCGAACAGGTCAAGCCGGAGACCGGAATCTCACTTAAATTGGACGGCCTCACCAGCGAGTACCGGACCCCCACCCGCGCAGTAGCCATCGCCATCCGCAGATAACCCTTGACACCCAAGCTGTCGGAAAGGCAGGAAAAGCCCGCTGCGACCTTCCGTCCGACATGTCGCAATCCGCTCCTTACACCAGCCGAAGCCCTCTGGCGGCTCCATCGCGCCCGCCGCGTCGAAGCCGCCACCGATCACATCGCCATGCACCTGACCGATGGCGAACTCAGTGACGGCGGTATCATCGAAAACGACCAGTCCACCGAGGCGCCACTCGGCTCCTGCTTCCTCGATCCCGACCAGCCGCAAGCCTTCGCCTCCCTGCACCGTTACGTCGCGGCGGCCGACCGCACCTATCGCCAATCCCTCCAGGCCCTGCGGGAACTCATCAGCCGGCGCCCGACGGCCGTCCCGGGGAGCCGGTCGTCGATCTCCCGGTCACCACCGCCAAACCCAAGACTGCCGCTGCCGGGCAACCCCTCCCGCCTTACGACCCCGCAGACTTCGCACCGCTGTTCGCTCTTGGCCATCCCACCCGGAAACCCGGTTCACTCGAAGTGTCTCTGCCCGGCGCCCAACGCCTGTGATATCGTCTCCCCACATGCGTTCCCTCCTTCCCTTCCTCCTGCTCGCGCCCGCCGCCCTCGCCCAAACCATCCCCCTCTGGCCCGACCGCCCCGACCACTCCGAATCCTTCATCGGCCCCAACGACACCGAACGCCGCCTCCGCAAAATCACCAACCCCCTCCTCACCGCCCACCTCGCCCCCCAACCCAACGGCACCGCCATCCTCATCGCCCCCGGCGGCGGCTTCCGCCACCTCGCCATCGACAAAGAAGGCCACGACGTCGCCCGCTGGCTCAACTCCCTCGGCATCTCCGCCTTCGTCCTCCAGTACAGCGCCGGCGCCGACCCCTCCCGCGAAACCGTCATCGCCCGCTCCCTCGAAGACATCCGCCAGGCCATGCGCCTCCTCCGCCAGCGCGCCGCCAATCTCCGGTTCGACCCCGACCGCCTCGGCGTCATGGGCTTCTCCGCCGGCGGCTACCTCGCCGTCGACCTCGCCCTCCGCTCCGACCCCGCCACCCGCCCCGCCTTCGCCATCCCCGTCTACCCCGCCGCGCCCCCGGACCTCACCGTCCCCGCCGACGCCCCGCCCCTCCTCCTCCTCGCCGCCCACGACGATCCCCTCACCATCAACCACACCATCCCCCTCTACACCGCCTGGAACAAAGCCAACCGCCCCGCCACCCTCCACATCTACGCCACCGGCAAACACGGCTTCGGCTTCCGTAAAACCGGCGTCGCTGCCGACCCCTGGCCCGACCACCTCGCCGCCTGGCTCCGCACCCGCAATCTCCTCTAATCCCCCCCCCGCCCCCGCGGGTCGCGCTCCCAAATACCCAATCAAACCAACGAACTAGTCGGTACCGAACGTACCGGCTAAGTTCTTTTTCTACTTGTTAACTGTTGTTTGCCCGGGCAAAATAAAAGCTCCGTCCCATGAGTCGTCGGGCGCGCCGCAGATCCCAGCGCCACCAGGACTGCCGGTAAACAAACCGTCATCCCCCCCGCCGCTACCTCATGCCGGATGATTACCCTCTCAAGGAGCTTGGCATGCATCGCCAACCAAAAATCGCGTCCTCTCCGCTGCGCACGTTGTTCCGCATCAGCGCCACCACCCTGCTCGCCCTCTGTACCGCTTGGGCAGCCGACCCACTCATCCAACCCGAAGACATCAGCCCACTCGCTGAGAGCAAGCTCTTCATCAGCACCCACAACCATCTCCAGCGCGTCCGCCTCACCCCCGACTCCTGGCTGACCACCGCCGATGGCGGCAACTCCTGGACCTCCCTCGCCGCTCCCTTCGCCCCGCGCGACGCCGTCCGTATCGCCTTCCACCCCGAAGGCAAATCCCAACTGTTCGCCTCCTCAGACCGTGGCGACGCCGCCTTCTTCGACGGCAACTCCTGGTGGCCCGTCCGCTTACCCGAAGAAAGCGTGCTCGTCGCCGGCTCCGCCCCGCCCGTCCTCATGCAATCCCTCTCCGCAAACGGTCAGTCGACCACCCGCCTCCTCGTCGGAACCCCCCGCGGGCTGCGATTTGCCAATCTCTCGCACCCCGCCGGCGCCGACTCCCCCGACCTCAACGATTCCATCCACTGGCAGGACGCCAAGGGCTCCACGCTCCCCGTCACCGCCCTCGCCCTCGCCCCTTCCACGAACCGCGTCGCCATTGGCTACGCCTCCGGCCTCGTCGCCATCATGGACGGCGATCCGGCCATTCCCACCCGGCTCTCCGCCTCTCTCCCGAAGGCCGCGCAGGTAGTCTCCCTCGCCTTCCACCCTGTCAACGAAGCCGACCTGCTCGCCACCCTCGCCGTCCCCTCTCTCCCCGCCGCTTCCCTCGCCCGCGCCGCCTATCACTCCCTCGACGCCGGAGAAAACTGGGTCGCCCTCACCCTCCCCCTGCACGCCACCTCCGATCCCGTCGCCCTCCGCGTCGCTCTCCCCGATGGTACGCACTCCCTCCTCGCCTCGGCCGAAAGCCTCGTCTCCCTGCGCGACGGCGATCTGCTCGCCGCCCAGCAGAACCCGGCCCGGTCCATCGGCCGCCTCACCGCCGCCCGCCTCGACAATCGCCAAGCGAACGGCCAACCACAATCCCTCTCCCGCCCCTCCCTCCGGAACACCACGGTAGAAGACTGTAAACTCCTGGCCGCGTATCCTCTCTCCCTGCCTGCCGCCGGAGGCAAAGTCTCCCTCGCCGTCAGCCTCACCTCCCAGTGCGGTTACTACGTCAGGGTGCTGTCCTCCTCGCCCTTCGTCGTCGTGCCCACCGGAGTCGTAAACACCCCAATCATCAACCTGACCGTACAGCCCAACCCGCTTTACCAGGTCCGGGTTGCGACCATCACCCTCGCCGGGGCCAACGGAGGAGCGGTTCGGGGCGGCACCGTAACCATTGTGCAGGCCGCTCGGCCGCCGCTCGCGCCCTGCAAGCTCACCCTCACCGCTACGCCAAGCACTTTCCCCTCCGAGGGTGGCTTTGGTTCCCTCAAGACAACCACCACGGGAGACTGCCCCGCCAATGGAACAGTCACGTTTTCCTCGAGCGGACTCGCTAAATTGCAGCAGGGCTCAACCACCTTCACCGTCCCGGAAAACAAGCCTCCTTTCAACGATCCCCTCAAGATCACTCCGGCCCGGTCAGGCACGATCCAAGCAACGCTTAGCAGCGGGCCTGTCTCTTTCTCGAGCACGATCACCATCACCCAGGACGCTTACCAGTTACCGCCGGAAAACCTCTGCGTCCAAGATTCCGAATTATCCAGCGATGTGTCTCTCCCCAGGTATGCGCTTCTCTATGCTATCGCGGGTTACGTCAGTACCGGGCCCTATTGCAGGTGGAACGCCCAGGGAATCAGTACACTCGGCGTCGATAAAGAATGGGTAAAAGTTGAGTCAACCGTAAACAATGTAGGCCCGGGAGGCCTCCGATTCACTGCAAAGGTGTTAGTCCAACACTCCCGTCAAGGCTACTTTACCGTCGCGAGCAGAAAGCGGAAAGTCACTCAACAGGGTACCGCCAATGTAGGAGGCTGTTCCAGCGTCTCCGCCAAGTTGGACAACACCACCCCCGTCGGCGCCGGAGGAGGTGACCGGAACCTGTCCATCACCGCCACTCCCAATTGCTACTACTCCCTCTCCCTATCCGGCTCCACCGGCATGGTCAGCCTGCTCGACCCCACCGATGGCTTCGCCGATGGACTCCTCCGGATCAAGGTCCTTCCGAACACAACGGGCGCCACCCGGTCCTTGACCTTCCAGTTCAATCACAGCGGACCAACCACCACCCCGGTGACCCTCACCCAGCAGTCCAACTAAAGCAGCACCCTCGCTACCGGCCCGGCTTGCCCCCCGCAAGCCGGGTCTTTTCTTGCCAACACACCTGCCGCCGCAGCCCCCCCTCCCAACGGCGAAACCCCTTCCCGCACGCCCCGCCCCCCGCCCACTGCGCCGCCAACTACCGGCGCCACGGCGCCGACCGTCCCGCGATCTGTATTCCCACGTCGAGCCGCACGGCACTGGTCAACTGCCGGTGCACCACCATCCGCGCCAGGGCCGCCCTCGCATCACCAAACACAATCGCTCGACGGCGTGGAGACGCGGAGGACCTTGCCGATGGAGGAGTAGGCGCAGGGGGATGTACTCGGTTTTGGCTTTGCCGACGGCGGTTCCGGTGCCGTTCACTTGGTGGCCGATGGTAGCTTTGTGTCAACGGGCGACGGCGACGAGGGCGAGGCCGAAGGAGTCAGTGACGACTCGGCCGGTGGGCAGGTGAACGTAGCTCTCGCGGTGGTCACGCCGGTCTCTTGGATCAAGCCGACGGTGGCCTTGTCCTGGAACTTGCCGGGATTCTATTGCAGCTCACCGAGCGCAACGGAGGACCCGTGTTCGAAAAACGCATTGCGGGAGTGTGTTGTTCTTAATCATCTCTTCCGCCTTACCGCTGTGCGCCAGCGCAGGCTCTCGCGGAGGCCGGGCGTGGCGTCGACCCCCGCCCGGCCTCCGCCTATGCGTTGGACGCGAGGCATCGGATTGCGGATTTGTATCGAACTAAAGCACGGTCGGAAGTTTTGGTGTTCACGGAACTGCTGTTGCGCGTCGTGCGTTTGGCGGTCAGTCAACCGGAGATTGTGATTCTGCAAAACGTAAAAGGAAATACAAATGTTTAAGGTTCCCTGTTCAGGTGCATTCAGATTCATCCTCCGCGCCGCCGCTTGCGGTGTCGGCTGGCGGGATCACTGTATTTCGTTTCGCCGTCGGCGCAGTATTTTGTTTAACTTGAGCCGACGAGGCTCTGCGGCGAGAGCCTGGAAAACCATGCGCCCATCGACTGCCGGCCAAGAACTCCAGGAATAGCGTAAGCCTGGTGAGGCATGCCTGACGGTTCTGGTGGCGTGGAGCCGCTGGGAATGGAGATTGGCAATACTCGCGCCGATCTTAGGGATTCAGCCGATGGAGGCGGCATGTCAGCGCCACCTCACGAGCACGATGGTGCAGATGAACCACGTAAGAACACAATACTTCTGAAGTTTCTCCACAAAGAGTACTCTTTCGATAAGCGGCTCATCGGGAAGAACAGAGCGACACCAAGCGATGAAGAGTTCCGCTTGATAGGCCCGCGTTCGGATTCCAGGACGTGGGCTGGGTTCCGATCGATAAGGAACTCCTTTTGATTCCAGCAGTAACTCTAATTCATGAGAATAATGGAAAGAAAGAAGACCACAGCCCACGCCGCCGAGAAAGCCAGCTAGCGCTAATGCAGCGCATGCGTACCAAATAGCTTGCCCGATCATCGCGCCCTCTTCCAACGAGCCGGGCGACTGGCTAACCAGTCATGCTGAGTTGTTAACTCCGGGCACAGCGTGCGGGATACAAGAACGCTCCGGCGGCGCTGGGCGCACTTTCCGGTATCAGCGCAATGTGTTGTTGTTTTTACAGTCAACAAAATATTCCTCGCCACTGCGCCCAAGCGAAATCAACCAACCACGGTTACACGCTGGAGTCTGATTTCAAAATCGGATTAGTCCTATGGCGATTCAAGATTGCACAGCGGGGCTTCGGTGGCGCATCAGGCTGAGAAGGATTACTTCTTATTCTCAATATCAATAGCGGCCTTCCAATTCCTTAAATCCGCTCCGCTCTCTGAGTAAACGCTGACGACGCCAGTGTTGCGGAAGCGGGGGCGGACGGTGAGACCCCACGCTTGGGTTGGATCTCCTATGCCTTCTGCCAGACTTCCGAGTTCTACGCGACCCGCCTTCTCGGAGTCACCAATATACAGTTTTCCAGCTGCTTCCTGCCCTCCGTGAAGCCAACCGCCTACAAGTTCGCCTCTCAGATCGTAGAATATGAGTCCCCGATCCGGGGCAATCTTATTTGCGCCGAGAGTCAGGATAGTCTTGCCTTCAGGGGAGAAAAACACCAAATCGGTGCTTCCTTCTGCCGAGCGAATTTCCGCCGCGACCCTACCGTCGTGTCCGCGGATTACTAAGCGATTTGTCTCCAAGGCGCCGAACGCTGGCAAATTGGCATGAGGAATGCAGTAAAGAACTCCCGCAAGCA
>JADCJL010000210.1 GCA_020247055.1 Acidobacteriaceae bacterium
CACCGCGGTGCGAAAGGAATCGTCCACGAGGCTACTCTAGCTTAGTTTTCCGCGCCGCGGCTACCACCGCCAGGCAGTGAGGTCCTTTTGTAAATCGGCTAACACCTCAGGCCGCTCCGCGGCGAGGTTTCTCGTCTCGCCCGGATCATCCTGCAGGTTCGCGAGCCAGGTGACGTTCTCATTCGGGCCCAGCAGCGAGGGCCGCGGATTCACGGTCAGCTTCCACTCGCCCTTTCGTACTGCCCGCTGCCGGCTGTACTCCCAATGCAGGGTCCGCTCCGGCCAGGGCGCTCCGCTCCGCAACGCCCCGCTCAAATCGCTCCCGTCGATGCCCGGCGGCAACGCCACCCCGGCCAGACCCAGCATCGTCGGCAACACATCCATTCCCATGCCCGTGCCGCGCTCCACGCGCGGCCGCAGCTGTCCCGGCCAGGCGATCATGGCCGGCACGCGGTGCCCCCCTTCAAACAGCGACCCCTTGAAAGCGCGCCATGGTCCGTTGCTGCCGCCCCGGTACGGCCTCCCGGCGTGGTCGGCCCGCGTCTCCTCGGTCGCCCCGTTATCGGCCTGGAAGAACACGACCGTGTTCCGCGCCATCCCCTTCCGCTGCAGTTCGGCCCGCAGAGCGCCGATCTGGTCGTCGATGTCGGCGATCATCGCCAGGTGCAGCCGCCGGTCGCGGTCCATCGTCGCCGGGAAACGTTCGACGCAGTTGGCCGGCGCCATCATCGGATAGTGCGGCGCGCCGAACGCAAGATAGAGAAAGAAGGGCTGCCCCGCCTGCTGACGCCGCACGAACTCCACCGCCCGCCGCCCCAGTAGCGCCGTCTGGTGTTGTGGTTCGGGATAGATCTCCTTCTCGTTGTCCCAAAAATCGTGAAAAATGTTTTGGGGCGGCGGGCCGGAGGCCCCCGGGTTGCCCCCGAGGGTGTAATAACGCTGCGAGTAATAATCCACCCATCCCGAGTAGAAACCGTAAAACTCGTCAAAGCCCTGCGCCCGCGGTCGGCTCGCCGCCTCCGACCCGAGATGCCACTTGCCCACCGCTGCAGTCCGATAGCCCGCCTTCTGCAACTCCCGCGCCAGGCTCACCTCGCCCCGCCGCAGCCCCGCCACATCGAACGTCGGTTTCGAGTTGAGCACCTCGGCGATCCCCGTCCGCTGCGGGTACTTCCCCGTCAACACCGAGGCCCGCGACGGCGAGCAAACCGGCGAGTTGGCATGCCAATCGGTGAACCGGATCCCTTCGGCCGCCAGGCGGTCCCAGTGCGGCGTGCGGGCGTCGGCCGCCCCGAAGCAGCCCAGGTCTCCGTAGCCCTGGTCATCGGTCAGAATCACAATTACGTTCGGCCGCGCGGGAGCGGCAAGCGCGGCAAGGAGTTGTCGGCGGGTCAGCATCGGTAATGGAGCCAGTTTACTGCTTCAATAACGCGAGCATCCGTTCAACGGCCCACGGCGAGATCATGTGGTGCGTCGCGGCCTCGTCGATCTCCACGGCAAACCGCCCCCGGCTGCCCACGACCTTCTGCACGGCCTCGCCAAATCCCCGGTAAGCCTCGGCATACGGCGCCGCCTGTAGCTTCGTGGCGTCGTGCTGCGCTTCACCAAAGCAGCAGTTATCCCGCCGGTTAAAGATATGCGTCTGCTGCCGCCCCATCGCCCCCATCACAAACAGATCCAGGTACCCCGCCCGCCTGTAGAACGCCGGCAGGAACTGCTCGAGGTCTCCTACCGACCCGCCCGTCCGCAGATGCAGCGGCACCGCCCCGGCCACCGGAAAGCTCGCCCGAATGCGCGGGTCCAGCGCACTATAGACCACCGTCGTCCACCCGCCGCCCGACAGTCCCACCATGTCGATCCGTTGATACCGCCCGCGCAGCGCGTTCAAACTCTGCGCCGTCGGTTCGAGGAACAGCTGCAGCGCCGACCCCTCTCCCACCGGCAGCGCGAATAGATCGCCATGGGGCGGCCCCGCGCAGTCGCCCGGCCGGAAGTGCGGCATGTGCACCAGCAACAGCGCGTATCCGGCCTCGAGCAGACGCCGTGCCGTATGGGCCATGCCGCCACCCCGCGCCTCGCCCGCGTCGTCGAAGCTGCAGGCGTGTCCATGGTGCAGCACCACCAGCCGCCCGTTGCCCTTTACCGGCGCCAGATGATACGTCGTATTCTCCTGCCCCGCCGCCATCCGTATCGTAAACCGCTCCACGCTCCGCAGGGCCGAAAGACCCGCCACCGGGCTCGCCACCCCCCGCTCCACTCCCGCCGGACGCCCCTGCGGAAACCCGCCCGCGCCCCAGATGAACTCGATCAACTCCGCACGCTTCCGTTCAACAGCGGCCGCCGAGGTCACCACCATCTCCCGGTCGTCCACCAGAGTGGCCGGCGGCCGTTTCAGTATCGACGCGACGGTGGGCGCCAGGCGGTCGGCCATGCGCTCGAAGCCCAAGTCATTCGGGTGGACGCCGTCGACCGTTCCGTCCACCTCGCCCGGCCCCAGCAGGCGCAAGCCGTCCACCAGCGTCAGATTCCGGTCCCCGGCCGCAATCTGCGCCAAAACCACTTTCCGGATATGCTCGCGCATCGCCACGAGCCGCGCCGGATTCTTCGCCGCTGCGATAGGGGTGATCGCCAGAATCGGCGTACTCGGGTGCTTCGTTCGCAGTGTTTTGAGAAACGGCTCATAGACGGCCACCAGCGACTCAAGCGTTGGGTTGTTCTGCGAGAAATCAAGCACGAACAGCGACGCATCCACCTCTGCCACCAGGTTCGCCACCACCGGCTCCCCCCGCCCGTTGCCCGAGAAGCCCAGGTTGACGTGGTCCAAATTCAGGGCCCGCCCCAGGATCGCCTGGTAGCTCATCCCCGGTCGGCTCGCGCACCCGCCCTGCGTAATCGAGGTGCCATAGAAGACCACTGGCTTCGCCACGGCAAAACGGCCGGGTGGCTTCACGGCGGCCCCGTCATCGACGGCCACCCCATGCACCTTCACGGGCTTGTAGAGAGGCAGATACAGCGTCACCTCCCGCTCCGCCGCCGGCAGATCTTTGAACAGCACGGTCTCGGCCGCCTTCCCCGGCGCCGCGTCCTTCGGCGCCACGGCTGTCGCGTGGTAAACCCCGTCGAGGTAAAGGTCCACGCCGGTCTGCCCGAAGTCGCTCATGTTCGTCATATCCGGCGGCGACGGGTACTCCAGGCGCACCGCGAGCGAGGTCGAGTTCGTGCGGAAACGAATCCGCCCGCCGGCCGGCGACAGGCCCAATCGCCACACCGTGGGCGGCAGCGCGCTCTCCAATCGCCGCGGCAGCCGGATCAACTCCTGCTGATTCTCCCCGAACCACGGCAGGCCGTTTACCGTCAGCCGCGCATCGCCCGGAGTCATCCATACGAGAACCGCCAACAAACTGATCACTTACTTTCTCCCTCGGCGCCCCGCCTCATAAAGTGCTATATAGCGGTCAGCCGGCATCCGCCGTACCGCCTCGCCGATCGTCGGCAAATCCACGTCCGCCAACCTCTTGAAGCGCAGGCAGGACTTGCCCAGATCGAGCCGCTTGCCCGACTGCGCCCAACGCTGTCGGAACCATTCCTGCTCCGCCCCCTCGGCGTCGAGGTATAACCCCATCAAGTAGACCGCCATGTGGTTCTTCTGCGAGGCGAGACCGGCGAAGGGCAGCGGGTCCCGCGGATTGCAGTGGTAGCCAGCCGGGAAGATGGCATGCGGCACGAAGTAGCCGATCATGCCGTACGACATTCCCTCCGCGTAACCGCTATCGAGATTGTCTAAAATCGTCTGCCGCACCGCAGCGATCGCCGCACGCCGATCCTCGGCCAGCCCGGCCAGATACTCCTCAACCGTCCGAGCGGAGCTCTGCATCCTTACCGCCCGGTGAACGAAGGCGGCCGTTTCTCAAGAAAATGCGCCACGCCTTCGCGAAAATCTTCCGACCGCAGGCTCAACTCCATCTCCCGCCCGGCCACCGCAGACGCCTCGTCGAAGCTCTGCGCCAGACCCTCGTAAACCTGCCGCTTCATCACCGCCAACGACCGCGGCGACACCGCCGTGGCCAGCTCCCGCGCGTAGGCCATGACATCGAACAGAAACGTCGGAGCAGGGAAGACCTGATTCACCAATCCCAACCGCAGCGCCTCGGCCGCATCCACTATCCGGGCCGAAAACAGCAGGTCCAGCGCGTTGGCCGGACCAATCAATCGCGGCAACAGCCACGCCATGCCGTACTCGGCAATCAAGCCGCGCTTGGCGAACGCCGTCCCGAATCGCGCCTCTGAGGAGGCGAAACGCAGATCGCAATGCAGCGTCAGAATCAAGCCCAGCCCCACCGCCGGCCCGTTCACCGCCGCAATCACCGGCTTCGGCAGCGCCTGCAAAAAGTCAAACTGCAGCGGTAAACCGGCCGGCGCACCCTGCGCCGCCAGCGTTTCGAGCAGACCCATGTCCGCCCCCGCGCAAAACCCCCGCCCCGCGCCCGTCACCACCACTACCCGAACCTCCGGGTCCTCGCCGGCCTCCCGCACCGCCGCGCGGAAGGCGCCGTCCATCGCCGCCGTCCACGCGTTCAACTTCTCGGGCCGGTGCAGCGTGATCGTCGCTACGCGCTCGTCGACAGAGTATAAAACCGGTGCGTCGCTCATTCTTCTCGATGAATCTCCGGTAACGGATACCTGGCCCGGCCCGCGAAGATATCGCCGAACAGACCGACGATCTCCTCGTGAATCAAGCCGTTGTTGGCTAGTATATGCGGGCTGCGCAGCGTGTGTGCCCGCCCCTTCATATCGCTCACCCGGCCACCCGCCTCTTCAATCAACAGAATCCCCGCCGCCATATCCCACGGACTCAGGCCGAACTCCCAGAACCCGTCCAGGCGCCCGCAGGCCACGTAGGCCAGATCAATGGCCGCCGCCCCGGCCCGCCGCACCCCGTGCGTCACCATCGCCATCTGGTAGTAGAAGTGGATGTTGACGTTCTCGTGCCGCCGCTTGCTCGGAAACCCCGTCGCCACCAGGGCCGCATCGGCCGTGGCCGCCCGCGATACGTGAATCCGCCGGCCATTGAGATACGCCCCGCCGCCCTTCTCCGCCGCGAACATCTCATTCCGCGTCGGATCATAAATCACCCCGGCAATCAACTCGCCGGCCCGCTCCAAACCGAGCGTCACGTTGTAAACCGGAAACCCGTGCGCAAAGTTCGTCGTCCCGTCCACCGGGTCGACGTACCAGCGGTACTCAGAAGCCGCCTCCCGGTCGCCGCCCTCTTCGCCAAGAATGGCGTGCGTCGGGAAGCGCGTCTGCAGCCGCTCCACCACCAGCGCTTCACTGGCGCGGTCGGCCTCCGTGACCAGGTCAAACTCCCCCTTTAACTCAAACGGGATCTTCCGTTCGGCGAAATTACTCACCAGCGCCCCCGCCTCGCGCGCTATCTCAATTGCTGCTTCCAGATATCCCGGCATTGGTGCTAACTTACTTCCGCCAGATACTTGATCTCGTGCTTATAGATAAACAGGTTCGGCCCCTCGGGAGTGGTCAGCCGGATAAATCCCTGGTCGAAGTACTCGACAGCGCCTTCGTGTACCGTCTGATCCTCCAGCGTCACCCGCACCGGCTGCCGCCGCGCAATCAGATCCCGCAGGTATTCGGCCTCTTTATAGGTCGTATCCGGAGCTTTCGTCTTTGCTTTCGCCATCCGCCTTCTCATGGTACCCGCTGGCGTACAATACAGGCAATCGCTATGCAGACTCCCCCCACTCGCCGCCAGGTCACCGCGGCCGCCACCACCCTGTTCACCACCAACCTGTTCACCGGCAACGTCAAAGGCGCCAACGACAAAGTCGCCGTCGGCTTCATCGGCCTCGGCGCCATGGGCTCGGGCAATCTCAACTACTCCATGCGCGTCCCCGGCTTCCAACCCGCCGCCCTCTGCGACGTCTACGAACCCCATCTCGAACGCGCCGTCGCCGCCGCCAAAAAAGGCGGCTACACCATCGAAGGCAAACGCGACTTCCGCGAACTCCTCGCCGACAAGAGCCTCGACGCCATCTGCATCTCCACCCCCGACCACTGGCACGCCTACATGACCGTCGAAGCCTGCAAGGCCGGCAAGGACGTCTACGTCGAAAAACCCGCCAGCGTCTACGTCGACGAGGGCCAGAAAATGGTCCAGGCCGCCCGCAAGTACAAACGCATCGTCCAGGCCGGCACCATGCAGCGCTCCGGCGGCTTCTTCCTCAAAGCCAAGGAACTCGTCAAATCCGGCGTCCTCGGCGAAGTCACCTTCGTCCACACCTTCCAGTCCGGCATGACCGAAAAGAAAGGCTTCGTCCCCAAGCCCGATGACACCGGCAAACAGCCCACCGACCTCAACTGGGACATGTGGCTCGGCCCCGCGCCCAAAGCCGCCTTCGACCCCGTCAAATGGGGCGTCAAAGTCAGCACCTTCCCCACCTTCCGCTACTTCTGGGACTACGCCGGCGGCGCCATGACCGACTGGGGCGTCCACCTCATCGACCCCCTCCACCAGTGCTTCGACGAGGTCATGCCCACCTCCATCGTCGCCCTCGGGGAAAAGTTCTACGTCACCGATACCCGGGACACCCCCGACACGATGCTCGCCACCTTCCAGTACCCCAAGTTCCTATCGAGCTACGAGTCCCGCACCGCCAACCCGCTGCCCGCCTTCGGCCTCAACCAGGGCGCCGGCACGCTCATCCACGGCTCGGAAGCCTCCCTGCTCGTCAACCGCAGCGGCTGCTGGCTCATCCCCAACAATCCCAAGTCCGACAAGATCAAAGCCGAAACCTGGGACCGCCAGTCCCACCCCGACATGGCCCCCACCAACGTCCCCCACTGGCAGAACTGGCTCGAGTGCATCAAGTCCCGCCAAGCGCCCCGCAGCGAAATCGAAACCTGCGTCCGCTCCTCCACCACCTGCATCCTCGCCAACCTCTCCATGCGCTTTAAAACCCGCCTCGACTGGGACGAAAAGAACTGGACCGTCAAGCAGAAAGAGGTGGTGCCGCACCTCAAGGCCAAGTACCGCTCTCCCTGGAAACTGGAAGTCTAAAGCGAAGCCCCGTAGTATCCGGTCCGCGTCTGCGCCGTCCACTGCGGATCGCGCAAACCCACCTTCACAATATGAAAGCGGTTCTTCGTAAGGGGAACCGCTTTCGGGTAGTAGCCAATCAGATACTGCGTCCGCAGGTCCCGCAAAATCTCGGTGAAGGCTTTATCCAACTCCGGCCCCAGCGCGGGCAGAAACACCCGCCCCCCGGTCCCGCGCGAAAACTGCGTCAGCGCGTTCTCGCCCCCCACGTTCCGCCCCGCGCCGTTGGTGATCGGCACGATTAAAATGCTATAGATCACTGCATCCGCCAGGTGCGCCGCCTCGAGCGCCTTGTGGAAGTCGGTTGAGCTCGTCGTGTCGCCGCCATCCGTGATCAGCACCAGCACGCGGCGTCCCTCGCGCCGCCGCAACTCTTCGGCCGAAAGCAGAATGGCATCGTAAAGCGAGGTCCCCGCCTCGCTCTTAAACCCCTTCAGCGCCCCCTCCAGCCGGCTCAGCCGCCGGGTGAAATCGCTGCGCCGCACCACCTCCCAATTGAAGGTAATCAACGACGCCGAGTCCTCCGGGTTGCCGTCCGCGAACAGGGCCTTGGCAAAGCGCAGCAGCGCATCGCTCTGGTACTTCAGACTGCTTGCCGTCGATCCACTAATGTCGAGCGCCAGCGTCACCGAAAGCGGCTGCGCCGTCCGCCGCTCAAAAACGGAAATGCTTTGCGGCGCCCCGTTGTCGGTGATCTGAAAATCGCCCGGCTCCAACCCGCCTACCATCTCCCCCGCCGCGTTCTTCACCGTCACCAGCAATCGCACCAGGTTCACGTCGGTCTTGAACACCACCTCCTGCGCCGCCGCCGCCAGCGGCGCCGCCAGCAGCGCCCGCCGGCTCAACGTTTTGAGGTTAACGATTCGTCCCATTCCCCATCCACCCAAACCTCCCCATCGACGAAGTACTCTTTCTTCCAGATGGGCACCAGTTTCTTCAGCTTGTTGATGCCTTCGAGCGCGGCGTCAAACGCCGGCTTCCGGTGCGGCGAAAACGCAATCACCGCCACGCTCGTCTCGCCAATCTCCATCCGCCCCAACCGGTGTACCAGCGCAATCCGTGAAATCGGATGCGCCTCCGCAATTGCGTCACCAATCTGCGCCATCAGCTTGATCGCCATCGCCTCGTAGCATTCATAGTCGAGGTACTTCGTCGCCCGGCCCTTGGTGTTGTCCCGCACCACCCCTTCAAAATTCACAAACGCCCCGTCCCGCGGCTGCAGCAGCTGCCGCGCCAGCGCTGCGGCATCAATCGGCTCCCGCGTCAGTCCGTAGAAGTTCCCCTGCGGCTCGGTCACCAACTGATGAATCCACGGCCCGCTGCCCCCGCTCACCGGCGGCAGCAGCGCGATCTCGTCCCCTTCGCTCAACAGCGTTCCCGCCGCCGTGAACTCCTGGTTCCGGGCCAGCATCACGCTCCGCTTCATTTCACCCAGCGCCGGAAACTGCGCCGCGAAATGATCAAAAACAGCTCCCGCCGTCGCCCCTACCGGCAACTCCAGCGTCGTCTGCGCCTGCCCCGCGATATCCCGCAAAAGGCCGAAAAATAAGACTTGAACCCGCACGTTGTCATGGTAACAGACGGGTTGTATCCCGCCCCGGTTTCCAGGCATCCTAACGGTATGGCAAAAATTAAAGGCCGCCGGTCCACCCCATGACCCACCGCGCCAAGGTCCGCGTCCGCTACGCCGAAACCGATCAGATGGGCGTCGTCTACCACGCCAACTACGTCGTCTGGATGGAGGTCGGCCGCGTAGAATTCGCCCGCGCCGCCGGACTCCCCTACAAGGAGCTCGAAGCCGCCGGCTTCTTCATGGCCGTCATTGAAGCCAACTGCCGCTATCTCGCCCCCGCCCTCTACGATGACGAGATCGAAGTGGAAACCCGCGTCGACAAAGCCACCCCCCGCTCCATCGACTTCGGCTACACCTTCTGGCGCGGCGCCCAAAAGCTCGGCGAAGGCCGCACCCGGCACCTGTTTCTTAATCGCGATCTCCGTCCCGCCCGCCTCCCGGCGGAATACCACGGCGTATTTGGGATAACCTAACCCCCATGCGCGGATGCTTAGTCGGTTGCGGTTTTTTCGGTCAGATCCATCTCGAAGCCTGGCGGCGCATCGAAGACGTTTCCATCGTCGGCACCTGTGACGCCGACCCCACCCGGGCCACCTACGAGCATCTCGACCGCATGCTCGACGAACTCCAGCCCGACTTCCTCGACATCGCCACCCGCCCCGAACTTCACCTCGACATGGTCCGCGCCGCCGTCGAACGCCGCATCCCCGTCCTCTGTCAAAAACCCCTCGCCCCCACCTGGCCCGACGCCCTCGCCATCGTCGAACTCGCCGAAGCCGCCCGCGTCCCCCTTGTCGTTCACGAAAACTGGCGATGGCAGCCCTGGTATCGCGTCGTGCACGCCGAACTCGCCAAGGGCCTCATCGGCCCGCCCGTCGCCTACACCTTCCGCGTCCGCAACCTCGACGGCGACGGCCCCGATGCCTATCCCGCCCAGCCCTACTTCCGCGCCTACCCCCGCCTGCTGCTCTACGAAACCCTCGTCCACCACCTCGACACCGCCCGCTTCCTGTTCGGCGAAATCGAAGAGGTCTACGCCCGCTCCCGCCGCGTCAACCCGCTCATCGCCGGCGAAGACCAGGTCCTCCTGCTGACCCACCACGCCAACGGCCTCAACGGCCTCCTCGACGGCCACCGCTTCCTCGACCTCCGCCCCGATTCGCCCCCCCTCGGCGACTTCACCGTCGACGGCATCGGCGCCTCGCTCCAAGTCGACGCCTCCGGCGACGTCTGGCTGTGGAACGGCCGCGAACGCAAGTCCATCTGGCAGAACACCGTCGGCCAGGGCTACCGTGGCGACAGCGTCCGCGCCGTCTGCCGCCACTTCATCGATCAGCTCCGCGGCCCGCGCCAGTGGGAGTCCACCGGCCGTGACTACCTCCGCACCGTCGCCTGCGTCGAAGCCGGCTACCGCAGCATCGCCTCCGGCCGCGCCGAAAGCACCCGCACCTTCAGCGAACTCCCCGCCACCGGGCCCACATAAACCCGCTGCGTCGCCTTCACAAAATCGCTCCGCTTGGCCTTGGGAATGTCCATGAACCGCTGCGGATTCCGGTCCACCAGCGGAAACCAGCTGCTCTGCACCTGCACCATCATCCGGTGCCCCCGCCGGAACGTATGGAACACGTCCGGCAGGGCGTAGCTGATCTTCTCCACCTGCCCCGGTACCAGCGGCTCCGGCTTTTCAAAGCTATTCCGGAACTTGGCCCGGAACGGCTCGCCCCGCACCAGCTGCTGGAATCCGCCCATCTTCAACCCCTTCGGATTCGGCTCCGGGTTCGGATAGTCGTTCGGGTAGACATCGATCAGCTTCACCACGAAGTCCGCGTCCGTCCCCGTCGACGAGATATGCAGCGTCGCCTCGAGCGGCCCGGCCAGCGTCACGTCCTCCTCGAGCGGATCGGTCTGAAACACCAACACATCCGGCCGCGTCGCCGCAAACCGCTGGTCGTCCAGCATATGCTCCACCGTCATCGTGTTCGCGATATACCCTACAAAGGGCACCGGCCGCGCCGGGTCGGCCACATACTCTTCATAGCCCCCCCGCGACGGCGGATTGCCCGCCAGCCGCCCGTCGTGCGAGAGGTGATAGCTCTTCTCTACCGTCTGCCGCGGCGGCCAGCTGTCGAAGGTGCGCCACTGGTTCGCGCCGGTCTCAAACACGTGCGCCTCGGCCAGCGGCTTCGCCGGGCTCCCGCCCCGCAGATACCGCTCGAAAAACGGAAACTCAATCTGTTCCCGGTAATACTCGCCCGTCGCCTGATGAAACTCAACGTCCCCCAGCCGCTCGCCCCGGCCCGACGCCCACTGCCCGTGCGACCACGGCCCCATCACCAGCAGGTTCACCCCGTTCGGACTCTGCTTCTCGTTCCGCTTGTAGGTCTCGAGCGTGCCAAACAGATCCTCGGCGTCAAACCACCCGCCCACCGTCAACACCGCCGGCCGGACGTTCTTCAGGTGCGGCCGCACGTCCCGCGCCTGCCAGAACGCATCGTAGGTGGAATGCTCCATCAGCTCCCGCCAGTACGGCACTTTGTTCTTGAGCAGCCGTTCGTTGATCTCCTCGAGTGTCCCCATGCCTAGAAACAGGCTACAGCCGTCCGGCGAATCATACTCCGGGTTACTCCGCGGCACCTTCGGATCGTTGGCCCCCTCGCGCGAATTCATATACATCCAGCGCGCCGCGTGGGCCAGATAGAACGCTCCGTTATGCCGCCAGTCGTCGCCGATAAACCAGTCGCCCACCGGCGCCTGCGGCGAAACGGCCTTCAGCGCCGGATGCGCGTCCACCATCCCCATCGTCGCGTAAAAGCCCGGATACGAAATCCCCCACATCCCCACGTTCCCGTTGTGATGCCCCACGTTCCCGAGCAGCCACGCAATCGAGTCGTACGTATCGGAAGACTCATCAATCTGCTTGCCGGTCTTGGCCGGATTGTGCGGACGCACCTGCTCGAACTCGCCCTCGGACATGTACCGCCCGCGCACGTCCTGATAGACGAAAATGTAGCCCTGCTCCTGCGCCCACTCCGAAGGCCCCAGCGTCTCCCGGTACTGATCGGCGCCATACGGGCGCACCGCGTACGGCGTGCGCAGAAACAGAATCGGGTACCTCTTGTCCGGCCCCGCGTCCTTCGGCACATACACCGCCGTGAACAGCTTCACGCCATCCCGCATCGGAACGCGGTACTCAAACTTGGTGTACTGCTCCCGCACCGGGCGCAGCTTGGGCGGAGCGCCCACGAGGCAGAAGGCAAAGGCAAGGCCGACGAAAAAACGCATGCCCCATCTTAACGAAACCCCGTTAGACCATAAAAAAAAAGGCCGGACCCGCGGGTCCGGCCTCCTGCCACGCGCCGCTTAGTAGCGGTAGTGGTCCGGCTTGTACGGCCCTTCCACCGGCACGCCGATATACTCGGCCTGCTGCGGGGTAAGCGTCGTCAGCTTCACGCCGATCTTCTCAAGGTGCAGCCGCGCGACTTCTTCGTCGAGCTTCTTCGGCAGCGTGTAGACGCCAACCTTGTAGACGTCCTTGTTCCGCCACAGGTCGATCTGCGCCAGCGTCTGGTTGGCAAACGAGTTCGACATCACGAAGCTCGGATGGCCCGTCGCGCAACCCAGGTTCACCAGCCGCCCCTCGGCCAGCATGAAGATGCTGTTGCCGCTCGGGAAGGTGTACTGGTCCACCTGCGGCTTGATGTTTAGCTTCTTCACGTCGGTCCGGGCGTTCAGCTTGTCCACCTGAATCTCGTTGTCGAAGTGGCCA
>JADCJL010000211.1 GCA_020247055.1 Acidobacteriaceae bacterium
TAAGCTACCCCCCCTGGAGCCAGAGAGGCGGAAGAGGCTGATACGCAGAGCGCTGAGCTGTGTGTGTGGCCGTGACGCTGGTCCTGGCCCAGAGCTCCAGTACTGTCGTCGGCCGCGGCCGCTGACGCGGCCACCTGCCTGCTACGCGGCGGTGGGCGCGGCCGCCCGCCGCCAGAGCTCCCACCGCCACCACCGGCTGCAGCGGGAGCCGGGGCAACAGAGGGGGCCGCATGCGCACTCCCAGGTTCCGTCGCCGCAACCAGGTCCGGCGGCGCTGGACCACCCGCCGCCGCCAGCGACGCCTGCACCTTGTCCTGGCCCAGAGCGCCAGCACTGACGCCGGCTGCGGCCGCTGACGCGGCCACCTGCCTGGTAGATGGCGGGGGGCGGTGCTGCCCGCCGTCCAGGGCACAACCACCGGCAGCAGCAGCAGGGGGAGGGGCAGCAGAGGACGCTTCATCAGCACGCAGGCGGTCACGCGCCGCCCCCAACACCGGTTGCCAGGGCTGCCCCATCACCGCCGCTGGCGGATCCCGCACCAGCAGCGCGCCCGGGGGCCCAGCATCGCCGGCGGCCGCGACCGAGGACGCAGCCGCCAGCCCGTCAGCAGACGGCGCCGGTCCTGTGTGGCGGCCTCCAGAGCTACCAGCAGCCCCGCTCCCGACAGTGGTCCCTACAGTAGAGGGGGAGCTTGGCCCCGGCGAAAGCTGCACGGCCGTGCCGACAGTGTCTTGAGACCCGCCGCCCACGACATGACCCTGGGCGACGCGCGGAACGGGGACGGGGTGCTGCTCGGTCAGGAACAGGCGCAGACGAAGCTGTGGCGGCGGCGGAGGGGCCGCTGCGGCAGCATCGGGAGGGTCGGGGGTGGCCACGTCAACACGCTCCACCGTGCACAGCACCTGGCCGTGCGCCCACACGCTCTCAAAGTCATCCAGGGCGGCCGGGCGCAGCTGGGCCGTGAACAGGTGCCGCGGCAGCGCGTTGAGCAGGGCCGGCGGCATGGCCGCCATGGCAAAGTGCGACCGGATCCGCCGCCGAAGCGCAGCGACAACGGCACCAGCCACCGTGGCTGACGGGGAGCCGCGCCACTCCTGCGTGGTGTAGCAGCTCCAGAGGCAGTGGAGGAAGACCAGGCGCAAGGCCGACCACAGTTTGTGGAGCCCGCCGGGCTGGCGGCAGGGGTGGTCAGCCCAGCCATCGTCAGCGTCGCCCAGCATCAGGGGCAGACTGCCTGTGGGCGGAGGGGAGCCTCCGGCCACCTGCACCCACAGCTCGGCCAGCCATGCGCGCGCCTCCTCAAAGGCAGGGCACTGGAGCAGAATGTGCGAAATGGAGGCTTGTGGGCGACCGGACCGTACTGCAGCACAAGAGGGCATCTGGCAGAGGTGCCGGGAGCAGCTTGCGCCACGACCGGGGCCCAATTTAGCAGCGAGGTACTGCCCGCAGGCCAGGCGCCCATGCGCGAGGCGCCACGCAAAGGACTTCTCCCGATTGCTGGCAGGGCAGTCCCACAGGCGCCGCCACATCGCGCGGGCGGCGGCGGGGCAACCAACGGCAGGAGGACGGGCGGGGGGCGGAGAGCCCGGCAGCTCCGCCGCGCCCACCTCCGCCGCGGGACGCACGCCGTGACCGCCGGGGCCCGGGCTCACAGACCCCAGGCTGAGGGTGGAGCCGGAGGATTGCGGGGCGGCACCAGGTGAGGCTGGCCCAGCACGGGGCTGGCGCGCTTGGCACCTGGCCTCATACCGCTGCTGTCGGTCCAGAGCGCCCTGAGTGGAGGTCTGGAGCCAGAGAGGCGGAAGAGGCTGATACGCAGAGCGCTGAGCTGTGTGTGTGGCCGTGACGCTGGCTGCCCAGCCGCGCTCGGCCACTTCAAGCCAGCTGGTTGCAGGGGCGGCAGTGCTGGGCCCCGCCCCGCTGCCAGCCGCGGCCGCGGCCGGCCGCCACACCGCGGGGGTAACCGGGACGCTGCAGGTCGCGGCAGCAGTCAGGGAGGTGAGTCGCCGCCGCACCTCGCTCACTTCGTAGTGCACCAGCGAGAGGCCGCCGTGGCCGTGCAGGGGCGGGTAGCACTGCAGGGAGGCCCACGGGCCTAGCAGGTGGGGCTCCACCGGCCACAAGGACGGCTTGTCCCGGGGGGCCGCGCTGTCATAGGCCATGATTTCGTCCAGTGACCAAAGAGCCCGCTTCTTGCGGCAGGCCAGCACGCACGCCGGGAGCCAGGCTGGCGACGGTCCAGCGGGGGCGGCGGCACCAGGCGTCGGTACGACCAGGCGCCCAGAGGCGGTCGCCTGCCACAGCCTCCCACTGTGGTCAGCGAGCCACTGCAGGTCTGGCGACACCCGCCATGGGGGCGTGGGGGGCGTCTCGGCGCCACTTGCGTGACCCCGCAGCAGGGGCTGCCAAGCCGACGGTACGGCGGCGGCACAGGCCTGCCACTCGGCCTGCAGCTGGGCGGCGGCGGGCGCACTGAACAGCTCCCCGAGCGTTGCCCAGGGGCTGCCGGCGGCGGGCGGCTGCAGCGGCAGACGGGTGGAGGGGTCGAGCACCACGGCGTTGTAGAACAGGGGCTCCGCAGCCAGTGCCCGGACGTCATGCTGGTCCAGGTCGAGGGGCAGGCGCTCGGGGCGCGTGGCCCTGTAGGCGTCCACCAGGCACCGCAACCGGGCCGGCAAGCTGGGCGGCACCGGCGCTGTGCCGACCACCCATCCCCAGCCAGTCGTGCCCGCGGGCTTGTGGCAGGCAAGCATAGCACGCAGCCCTCGTTTCCAGTCCTGACGGCCGGGCTGTGTCAGCTGAACCACGACCTTGGCCAAGAGCGAAGCCGACACAGACGGCAGGTCGACGTGGCCCACGCCGCCTTCCTCCCGAGTCAGGCTGGCGATGAGCGCCTTGGGCAGCAGGTGGGCATGGCCCCGCTGCACCAGCGTAGCGTCTTCCGGCAAGCGTGACCAGGCCACGTAGTGTTCCAAAGCCCGCCGCAGGCTGACCAGTTGCGGCGGCGTGGGTGGCACGAAGGACAGGTGGTAGACAAGACTGTTCCCCATCACCTGCTTCGCCACGAAAGCACGGCCGGCAAGGCTGAGGTCCAGCGTGCCCCACCGGCGGGCAGCCGCCTTGATGCACCCCAGACGGCCGTCAAAACAGATGCGCGCCGCAGTCTGTAGGTCAGTCGTGAGAGGAACGCCCAGGTGCTTGGGGGGGTCAGCTCCAGGCAGCGCGAGAAGGACGCCAGTGGCAAGGTGGCGTAGGCCCACCACCGCGCCGGCCGCATTCCGTTCTTCTGCCGTCTCCCCTGCAGCAGGCTGGGCGTGCGAGCCCAGGAGGAGACCGCGGCTCTTGCTGGCGTTGACTTGGGCGTTGCTGGCTTTGCAAAAGAGCTGCACGGACTCCAGGGCCACCGGCCCGTCTCGCTGCAGGTCCTCCACCACCAGATTGGTGTCGTCGGCATGGTGGCTCACAGGCGGGCAGGGCGAGCCGTCGCACA
>JADCJL010000212.1 GCA_020247055.1 Acidobacteriaceae bacterium
GCAAATGATTGATAATAAGTGGCCTATGTAAAACTCGGCAGTCAGCTCGCCCGCCTCAGAGAGTCCTCCACGGCCTCGGGGTGTTGAGCGATCACGGCCAGCAGAACCCGCGCCGGACCGTCCGGTCTCGTCCGGCCTTGTTCCCAGTTGCGGAGTGTCGCGGGCTGGAACCCGAACTTGGCGGCAAATGCAGCCTGGCTCAGGCCCAGTTTCCGCCGCACCTCCCGCACGTCCACCGTGGGCACTTCCACCTGCGTGACGCGAACAGCAACGTCTTTTCCTTCCGCCCAGTCTACTGCTTCTCGCAGACTAGCCACGATCCGGCTGCCCGCGCTCGATTTCCTTTCCATGCTGGTGCGTGCCTTCTTCATTTTGGCATTCTCCTCTGGTAGCCGGCGACGAGTCGCGGCACCAACGACCTCAACTCGTTGCGCTCCGCTTTACTCAGGTTGGCCTTTTCGTTCTTGGCGAACACGTTCAGGAGGAACAGCGGAAGCGCTTCGGAGTGATAGTAGTAAATCACGCGAACACCACCTCGTTTTCCTCTCCCCTGCGTGCCCCACCGGAGCTTTCGGATTCCGCCTGTTTCCGCCATCACGATTCCGGCTTCCGGATTCGCGGCAAGAAACGTCACCAGTTCCTGGCGCTCCGGCTCGGTCAACGCGGACGCGGCGTCTCGCAGGAACCAAGTCGTTTCCACAACGGCCATTGGGACGGAGAACACATCTACGAGTGTACGCTAAAAGCGCATGGCTTGCCAGCGCGAAATCATCGTGCCTTCGGGCCGCCGGTACACCCCCTCTGCTCTGCCAGAATTGGATCGACGAGATGTCGAAACTGCTGGATCCCTTCCGATTCCTGTTGGTCACTGTCGCCGGCTGGATGAACCAACGCCAACTTCAGGTGATCGAGTACCTGCGCGAGGAGAATCGCGTCCTCCGCGAGCAACTTGGCCCCAAGCGCCTTCGCTTTACTGACGATCAGCGCCGCCGGTTGGCGGCCAAAGCGATGGGGTTGGGCGGACCATCCTGGCGGAAGTGGCTACCCTTGTGACGCCGGAGACGCTGCTTGCCTGGCACCGTAAATTGATCGCTCAGAAGTACGACGGGAGCGCCAGGCGGGGCGCTGGCCGGCCGCGGACCGAGGGTGAACTCGAAGCTCTGATTGTGCGATTGGCCGGGGAGAACCGCGATTGGGGCTACCGGCGCATCCAGGGTGCATTGTCCAACCTCGGCCACGAGATCGGCGAAAGTACGATCGCTGCGATCCTCAAACGGCACGGACTCGAACCGGCGCCGGAGCGCACCCGGAAGACGACATGGAAGGAGTTCCTGACACGCCATTGGGACATGATCGTCGCGACGGACTTCTTTACCGTGGAGGTCTGGACCAAGCGGGGCCTGCAGCGATTCATGGACCTGTTTTTCATCGACCTGGCCACCCGCAAGGTGGAGATCGCCGGCATCGCGCCGGTCGTCAATGGCCTCTGGATGAACCAGGTCGCGCGAAATCTCATCGATGCCGTTGATGGAGTGCTGGCCGGGAAGAAGTTCCTCATCCACGACCGCGATCCATTGTTCACTGCGGAGTTCCTGCGGACGTTGGAGGCTGCCGGCGTGAAGTCGGTAAAGCTGCCGCCCCGCTCGCCGAATTTGAATCCCCATGCCGAGAGATTCGTGAGAACCATCAAAGAGTCCTGCCTGGATCGGATGATCTTCTTCGGGGAGACGTCCCTGCGGACGGCCGTGCAGGACTTTGTGGAGCACTATCACTCCGAACGAAATCACCAAGGCCTCGAAAACCGGATTATCCGTCCGGAGGCGGGGCGCCTGGGCGCGACGGGTGCCATCCAGCGGCGCCAACGACTGGGCGGGATGCTGAATTACTACTACCGCGACGCGGCCTGATCGGGCGGGTTAAGGTCGGCCAGTACGGACAGCGTTGGGCTTGAGGCAGTGGAGGCGTGCGCGGAATCCGGGATTGGTGCGTCTGCTTCGTGATCCGCAACGACCGGGGAGTGCTCGGCCACTCAGTTTCCTGCGCAAGATGGGCATTCCGCGAGCCTCGCGAAGGGGTGTAACACCAGGCTGGTCAAGGGAATGGTGCCGTTTGAGTTTTCGCACCCTACGCCCATCACCCGCGTTTGGTCGGTTTGCCACTTCAAACGCAAACGGATCCACGATGTGGATCCGTTTGTACTCATATTGAAGGAGTGTCCCTACAAAAGTCCCTACAGTCGTCATTTTTTGAGGGAGGAGGGAAGGGAGGGATTGTCGCTAAGACCTTGAAAAGATTTGGCTCCCCGGGTAGGATTCGAACCTACAACCCTTCGGTTAACAGCCGAATGCTCTACCATTGAGCTACCGAGGAACACATAACTCGCCAACCCCTCTATTTCAGCAAATCGAGGCGGAAAGTGTCAACTCCATCAGCGTCTTTTCAGCCAATCAGCCAACCGGCCCGGCCAACTCGACAGCGCCAAATCGCTCCAGCCCAACCCCACCCCGTGCGGCCCCTTCTCATAAATATGCAGCTCCGCCGGCACGCCGGCCCGGCGCAACGCCAAGTAAAACAGCACGCTGTTCTCCGGCGGTACCCCCGTATCCTCATTCGTGTGGAATAAAAACGTCGGCGGCGTTTCCGCCGATACCTGCTTCTCGTTCGATAGCAGCTCCGCCAGCTGCGGATCCGGCGCCTCCCCCAGCAGATTCCGCCGCGACCCCTTATGCACAACCTCCTCCTGCGTCAACGTAATCACCGGATACGCCAAAATCGCAAAGTCCGGTCGCGAACTCACCCGTTCCACCGGATCCGCATCGCCCACCTTCCCCCGGTCGAAATGGGTTGCTGCCGTCGACGCCAGATGGCCCCCGGCCGAAAACACCCACACCCCAATCCGCCCCGCATCCACCTTCCACTCCGCCGCCCGGCTCCGCACCGTTCGTATCGCCCGCTGCACATCCTGCAGCATCACCGGATGCCGGTAGCGCGGCCCCAGCCGGTACTTCAACACAAACGCCGAAATCCCCTGCGAGTTCAGCCACTGCGCAATCTGCTTGCCCTCATGCTCCACCGCCAGGGCCCCGTACCCGCCCCCGGGACACACCACCACCGCCTGCCCGTTTGGATTCTTCGCCAACCACGGCGTCAGCGAGGGCTGATCTTTCTCCGTCTCTCCTACCGCCCCCGGCGCGCCCCCCGGCCACAACAACTGCGCGGCGGGTTCGGGCACCGGACGCTGCCCATACAACGCACCAAGGCTTAAGAAACAAAGCAGAAAACGCATAGATCGTAATCTATCACTCTCCCGCCTTCCACCGCCCACTCTCCTTGAGCGCCTCCCGCAACAGGTACTCGATCTGCCCGTTCAGACTCCGAAACTCATCGTCCGCCCACCGCTTCAACAGATCGAGCGTCTTCTCATCCACCCGCAGCAGAAATGACTTCTTCTCGGCCATCGTTCTAGTGGTGCAGCGTTCCCGTGTTCACCACCGGATGCACATTGCGCTCACTGCACAGAACCACCAGGAGATTCGACACCATCGCCGCCTTCCGCTCCTCATCCAGATTCACCACCGCCCGCTCGTTCAGATGATCGAGCGCCATCTCCACCATCCCTACCGCACCCTCCACAATCTTCGCCCGCGCCGCGATAATCGCCCCCGCCTGCTGCCGCTGCAGCATCGCTGCCGCAATTTCCGGCGCATAGGCCAGGTGCGAAATCCGCGCCTCAGTCACCTCCACCCCCGCCACCGTCAATCGCGACTGAATCTCCGCCTTTAGCCGCTCCGCCACTACCTCGGTCGCCCCCCGCAGCGAAATCTCCTGCCCCTCATGCGCATCATACGGATACACCGTCGCCAGATTCCGCAGCGCCGCCTCCGCCTGCACCGTCACGTAGTGTGAGTAATCGTCTACCTGAAACGTCGCCTCCGCGGAATCCACCACCCGCCACACCACCACCGCCGCAATCTCAATCGGATTGCCGTCATGATCGTTCACCTTCAGGTGATGCGTCTCAAAGTTGCGCACCCGCAGCGAAATCTTCTTCTTGGAATAAAACGGGTTCGCCCACCGCAACCCCGCATCCTTCACCGTCCCCACATACCGGCCGAACAACTGCAGCACCACCGCCTCATTCGGCTGTACCGTAAAACTACCCGGCAGCATCACGCAGCCAGCCAACAGCAAACCCATACCCCACGCCACCTCCACCCACGTCAGCACATTCAGAAAAAAGTACGCACTGGCCCCGAATACGGCCACATTGGCCAGCAACATCAGATAACCACTCTGCACTCGTGCAATCTGTTCTTTCATATTGAAATGATATCATTTCAATGTCGCCTCGGGCCAGCGAAAAGTGAGCTATCCTCTCGCTATGCGCCGCCTTGCCTGCCTTGCTTTCCTCCTTGCCGGAACCCTCGCCGCCGACCACTGGCCCCAGTGGCGCGGTCCGTCCCTTGATGGCGTCTCCCGCGAAACCGGTCTGCCCACCAAGTGGACCACCGAAGAAGGCGTCACCTGGAAGCTCTCGCTGCCGGGCCGCAGCGGCGCCACCCCCATCATCTGGGGCGAACACGTCTTCCTCAACGTCGCCGATGGCGAGGATCTGCACCTGTGGGACGTGGACCGCACCACCGGCAAGCTCCGCTGGCAACGCAAACTGGCCGGCGGCAACTACAAAATCAACAAGCAGAACATGTCGTCGCCCTCGCCGGTCACCGACGGCGCCTCCGTCTTCGTCCTCACCGGCGTCGGCATCTTTAAAGCCTTCGACTTCACCGGCAAAGAGCTTTGGAGCCGCGATATCCAGGCCGATTACGGCAAGTTCGGCCTCAACTGGGGCTACGCCTCTTCCCCCCTGCTCTGGAACGGCTCCCTCTACGTTCAGGTCCTCCACGGCATGAAGACCGACGACCCCTCCTATCTCCTCCGCCTCGACCCCCGCACCGGCAAGACCCTCCACAAAGTCGACCGCCCCACCGACGCCATCGTCGAATCGCCCGACTCCTACACCACCCCGCAAATCTGGAAGGACGGCGCCAAAGAAGAGCTCATCATCACCGGCGGCGACGTCGTCACCGGCCACGATCCCCTCACGCTCAAAGAACTCTGGCGCGCTAACGTCCTCAACCCGCAGAACAACCCCATGAACCGCATCATCGCTTCGGCGGTCGTGAAAGACGGGCTCATCTACTGCCCCACCCGCGTCAAACCCCTCACCGCGCTGCGCCCCGGCGGCCGCGGCGATGTAACCAAAACCCACGTCGTCTGGCAGAACCCCAACGGCCCCGACGTCCCCACCCCGGTCACCGACGGCAAGTATCTCTACATCACCAACGATCGCGGCATCCTCTGGTGTCTCAACGCCAAGACCGGCGCCGAAATCTGGGGCGGCCAGCGCATCAAACCCGCCATCTACTCCGCCAGTCCGGTGCTCGCTGACGGCAAGCTTTACGTCACGAGCGAAGACGGCCTCGTCACCGTCGTCAAGGCCGGTCCCACTTTTGAAGTCCTCGCCGAAAACGACATGAAGGAGTACACGCTCTCCTCGCCGGCCATCTCCGACGGACAGATCTTCGTTCGTACCGCGGGCGCGCTCTACTGCATCGGCGCCCGCCGCCGCTAATCGCTAGCCTTTGGGCTTGAAGTAGAACACCATCGCCGCCCCGCCCGCCGTGATCACATAGCCGAGCCACAGCAGCGGATTCACCTTCGTCTCCGGCGGATGCAGGTACATCGTAAACAGCACGTTGATCAGCGGCGCGCCGCCGAAGACGATCGGCATCACGTAGTTCGGCACGCCACCGTTGCGGAAGGCAAAAATAATGCAGATAGCCCCCACGGCGCCCAGCGCGCCGCCAATCGAGGCGTTGATCATCCCGGTGCGGTCAAACGTGCCCATGCCGCCGCTCGACTGCAACTGCAGCACCGGCACCAGCACCCCGAGCAGAAAATAAGCGCCGCCCACGCACAACAGGGCCTTCATCGGGTTGCCCAACTTCACCTGTCCCGTATGCAAAATGGGGCCGTAGATTCCCCAGGCGAGCATGGCGCCGAGCGCGAAAAGCAACCAGAGCATACTGCGTTTTTTCTCCTTGGATGACATGGAGCCTCGATTATCGCAAATCAGAACTGCAACCGGAGCGCGAACTGAATCTGCCGCGATGAGGTCACCGTCGACCGGATCCGTCCGAAACCACCTAGCGGACCGGTGGTGGTGGAGATCGCGAGCAAACTCGGCGGCGCGAAGTTGGCATGGTTGAACAGATTGAACGATTCGGCCCGGAACTGAATCCGCGCATTTTCGTTCCAGGCCCCCAGCCGGAACGACTTCAGCGCCGCCAGGTCAAAACCCTTCAATCCCGGGCCGATAAACGTTCCCCGGCCGAGATTGCCAAGCGTACCCGGCGCCGAAAGGACAAACGCCCGCGGGTCAAAATACTGGTCCGGTCCGCCCAGCACGGCGCTCTGATGCGTAAAGCCCGGCGCGATTGACGCCCGGTCCTGCCCTAGGCCCGGCCCCAGTGACGGCGACCATCCCGACCGCGAACGGTTCCCGCTGACGAAAACCGTCAACGGGCTGCCCGACCGCAGATTGTTGATGCCCGCCAACTGCCAGTTGGCGAAGGCCGTCTTCTTCCATCCGGAGGCCGAACGCGCCACCGGCAGATCGTAGGTAAAGTTCACCACCCAGTTATGTTTGGCATGGTAATCCGATAGACCCTTGTTGTAGTTGAATCCGGCAAACTCCGGCATGGCCGATGTCGTGCCGTTCGTTCCATCAGAGAAAAACGTCGAAGCCTGCGTCGTATCAATGTTCCGCGAAAACGTGTAAGAACTCTGGAACTGCAGGTCGCGCCCCAGCCGCTTCCGGATCTCGAGCAGCCCGGCGTGGTACCACGAATTCCCATCGCTCGACTTCAGTTCAATCGTTGCCCAGTTCGGGTTTCGCCGCGGCGCGCCGGCCGGGAAGAACAGCGTTCCATCGGCCTGCCGCACCGGCTCGACGATGTTGACATCGTTTGACCGCAGCAGGTGGATGCCTCGCGCGCCGGCATAGCCGATCGTAGCCACAAAGCCGCCGGGCAGCTGCTGCTGCACGTTCAGGTTCCACTGCTGGACGTACGGGTTCCGGAGGTTGAACTCGACGGGCCGTACCGTGTTCCCAATCGCCCGCGCAAAGGGCGGCAGCGGGAAGGTCGGGTTGGCAATCGAAACGCGCGGCGTCGCCGGCGGGTTGGTCACGGTCACAATCAGGTTCTGCTGGTTGTTCGTGTTGAAGAACAGACCGTAGCCCCCGCGCAGCGACGTGCGGCCGGTGCCGAACACATCCCAGGCAAAGCCCAGGCGCGGCGAAAAATTCTTCCGCGTCGGGTTGGCGTAGAGCGGACCGGGAGCGGGCGCCACGTCGGTGAACAGGTTTTTCATGTTCGAATCCCGGCCGTAGAGATCCTGCGGCATGGTGGCGAACTCGTAGCGCATGCCCGGGTTCAGGGTGAACCGCGGCGTCAGCTTCCAGGAGTCCTGCACGTAGAAACCCATCAGCGTGAAGCGCCAGTAGCGGTCGAACGTGGCCGCGGGCGTCAGGCCCAGAAAGCGCGCCGGCCGGTTTTCGAGAAAGCTGCGGATGTCGTTGAAGCCGAACGTGCCCAGCGAAAACGTCGGGTTCACCATGTTCATCTGATACCGTTCGGCCATCATGCCCGCCTTGATCAGATGGCTGCCGCGCGTAATCGTCACGCCCGTATCGAAGCTGAACACGTTTTGCGTCAGCCGCAGATTGGCCGAACTCTGCGTGCCGAACCGCGGCATGCCGCCGATGTCGATGTTGCCCGTTGTCCCGCGCCCGGGGACGAACTCGGCTAGCGGCGTGGCCGTGTTGGCCTCAATGTTCTGCCCGATCCGCGTCCGGCTGAATCCGGCCCGCACGTGCAGCAGCGTCTGCGGCGAGAGGATATGCCGGTACTCGGTTGTCAGAAACTGATTGCGCGAAAGGAACTCGCGCGGAAACTGCGGGAAGTCCGTCGGCAATACCTGCACGGCATCGTCCCAGGTGTGCCGCGCAAAAAACTGCCCGCGCGAACCGACGTTCCGGTCGTAGCGCCCCTGCAAAAAGTTCTGATCCACCGTTTGGTTAAAGCCAAAGATATAGTCGGCCAGACCGCCCCCGCGCGACGCCCCGTTCGGCCGCGGCATTTCGTTCAAGAACGGCAGAATGGCCGGCTGCAGCGTCACCGGGCCATCCGGCAGAATCCCGGCGCGCGCATTGTTGTCCGGCACAATCGAGCTGATCGTACGCCCCAGCCTGTCTCGCAGGCTCTCCACCGTAAAGAAGAAAAAGTCTTTGTCCTTCCGGAGCGGGCCGCCAATGCTGCCGCCGAACTGATTCCGCTTGAAGTCCGGCCGCTTGGCGGGATCGAAAAAGTTTCTCGCATCGAAGTTGTCGTTGCGCAGGAAATGGAAGAGGCTGCCGTGCCAGGCGTTGGTGCCCGATTTCGTGATCGCGTTGATCTGTCCACCGCTGTTGCGACCGAATTCGGCGCTGTAGGTGTTCACCTCCACGCGGAACTCGCGAATCGCCTCTACCCCGAGCACCGTTCCCGCCGCCGACCCCGCCGGCCCGTTCGTCATATCGTTCTGTGGCGTGCCGTCAATCAGGTAAACGTTCGACCGCGGATCCTGCCCGTTGATCGACGTGCCCAAGCCGTGGGCCACCACCGATCCGCCATCCCGGTGCGGATACGCCACCACCCCCGGCTGCAGCAGCGCCAAATCGGTGTAGTTCCGGCCGTTCAGCGGCAGTTCCCGCATCGCCGATTCGCTCACCAGATAGCCCAGCTCCGAGGTCGACGTGTTCACCTGCGAGGCCGAAGCGTTCACCGTCACCTCCTGGTCTACCGCCCCCACTTCGAGAGTCACGTCAATCGTCGCCGACTCGTTCACCGACAGCGAAATCCCCTGCCGCACCATCGGCCGGAACCCCTTGGCTGTAATCCGTACCTCCACCTCGCCCACCGGGATCGCCGGAATGCGAAACAAACCCACGCTGTTGGTCAAAACCTGCCGCACCAAACCGGTCGCTTTCTGCGTTACCAGCACCTCGGCCCCTTGCACAATCCCGCCGCTCGGGTCGTGAATCGTACCGTTCAGCGTTGCGGTCGTCTGGCCGCAGGCCATTACCACCAGCGAGAAAAAAAATCCGGTCGCCCGCACCAATTGCAATCGCTCACCTCAATTGTTCAGATTATCAAAGCGCCGCGAAACCGTTAAAAAGTTTCCATCATCCAGCCGGACGCCGCGGTACCAAACAGAGACGAACGCCCGGCCCGGAAGGTAACCCTGTTGCGTATGATGGTGTGTTGTGAAAACCCCGCTGGTGGTCACCACGATTGGCCTCTTCTACCTCCTCCACCAGGATTGGTGGCACTGGCACTCCGCCCGTCCCCTCGCCTTCGGCTTTCTCCCCGTCGGCCTCTGGTACCACGCCCTCTACACCCTGGCTGCCGCCCTGCTGATGGCTGCGCTCGTCCGCTGGTGCTGGCCCGCGGATCTGGGGAGCGACGAATGATCCCGGCGCTCTTCGTTCTGGGCTACCTCGCCATCGTCCTCTACATCGGCATCTTCGCTTTCCGCCGCTCCCGCGGCCAGTCGGAGGACTTCTTCCTCGCCGGCCGTTCCCTCGGCCCCTGGGTCTTTCTGCTGAGCCTGTTCGGCTCCCACATGACCGCCTTCGCCATCCTCGGCTCGAGCGGCCATGCCTTCAACTTCGGCATTGTTACCTACGGCCTCATGGCCTCCAGTTCCGCCCTCGTCGTGCCGCTCTGCCTGCTCTTTGTCGGCACCCGCCTCTGGTCGGCCGGCAAACGCTTCGGCCTCATCACCCCCGTGCAGATCTTCCGCGACCGCTGGGAGTGCGGCCACATCGGCACGCTCATCTTCTGCCTCCAAGCCGCTTTGCTCGTTCCCTACATCATCATCGGCGTCATCGGCGGCGGCACCACGCTCAGCGTCCTCAGCGGCGGCTGGATCCCCTTCTGGCTCGGCGGGCTGATCGTCGCCCTCGTCGTCATGAGCTACGTCTTCTTCGGCGGCATGCGCGGCACGGCCTGGGTCAACACCTTCCAGACGGTCCTCTTTCTCGGCTTCGGCGCCATCGCCGTCACCCTCATCAGCCAGGGCATGGGCGGCTTCGTCGCCGTCACCGAACGCTTGCTTCAGAACCCCCAAACCGCCAGCCTCCTTACCCGCGAAAAGTTCTCGCTCACCACCTTCCTCGGCTACACCTTCAATCCGCTCTCCGCCATCGCCTTCCCCCACATCGCCATCTTCTGCCTCACCGCCCGCAAGGTCACGCAGTTCAAACGCACCGTCATCTTCTATCCCCTCTGCCTGCTCCTCATCTGGCTCCCCTGCGTCTATCTCGGCGTCGCCGCCAACCAGGCCACCGACGTCCCCGCCCTCGCCGCCAAGATCGAAGCCAAAGCCGCCACCGGCCGCCCCGTCCCCGGCGACGATGTCATGCTCCAGCTCCTTGGCCGCTACGCTCCCGTCTGGGTTGCCGGCCTCCTCGGCGCCGGAATCATGGCCGCTGTCATGGCCAGCGACTCGCAGATTCTCGCCCTCTCCACCATGTTCACCGAAGACATCTTCGCCTTCTACGGCGGCAAGCAGCGCTTCGGCGAAACGGCGCAGATCGCCACCGGCCGCCTCTTCGTCGTTCTCGTCACGGCCTTTGCCTACTTCACCGCGCTGAATGCGAAGGTCGCCATCTTCGATCTCGCCGTCCAGTACGCCTTCGCCGGCTACGCCGCCATGGCTCCGCTGTTTGTCGCCGCCCTCTGCTGGCGCGGCTCCACCAAATGGGGCGCCCTCGCCGCCACGCTCTTCGTCGCCGCCTCCACCGTCGCGCTCTACCTGCTCCCCCGCGGCTTCACCATCGCCGGCTTCGCCCCCGTCGTCCCCATGACGCTCATCTCGGCCGCCCTCGTCTGGGGCGTCTCGCTCCTCACCCCCAAGCCCTCGGCCGCCACCATCGAACGCTACTTCCCTCCGGCCTCTGTATAATCATCCCCATGCCTCCATCCCACAAGCTCACGCCCATTCAATGGCTCATCTGCGCCGTCGCCGCGCTGGGCTTTGCTTTCGACATCTACGAACTCCTCGTGCTGCCGCTCATCGCCGGCCCCGCGCTCGCCGAACTCGGCCAGCTCAAGCCCGGCACCCCGGAGTTCAACAGCTGGACCGGCATCCTCTTCTTCGTCCCCGCCTTCGCCGGCGGCATCTTCGGCATGGTTGGCGGCTACCTCACCGACCTCTGGGGCCGCCGCCGCGTCCTCGTCTGGAGCATTCTCATCTACGCCCTCTCGGCCCTCGCCGCCGGCTTTGCCACCTCGCTCGAACAGCTCCTCTTCTTCCGCTGCACCACCTTCATCGGCGTCTGCGTCGAGTTCGTCGCCGCCGTCGCCTGGCTCGCCGAACTCTTCCCCGACCCCAAGCAGCGTGAAAACGTCCTCGGCTACACCCAGGCCTTCTCCTCGATCGGCGGCCTGCTCGTCACCGGCGCCTACTTCCTGGCCGTCTCCTGGGCCCCCAACCTGCCGGCCATCCACGGCGGCCACGAAGCCTGGCGCTACACGCTCATCTCGGGCGTCCTGCCTGCCATCCCGCTGATGATCATCCGCCCCTTCCTGCCGGAGTCCCCGCTCTGGGCCCAGCACAAAGCCGCCGGCACGCTCCGCCGCCCCAGCTTCGCCGAACTCTTTAAGCCCCAGTACAGCCGCACCACCTGGGTCACCATGATCATGTACGCCGCCAGCTACGGCGCCGCCTTCGGCGCGATTCAGCACCTGCCCCGCATCGTCCCCGGCCTCGCTGAAGTGCTCCCCCTCGCCCGCCCGCTGCAGCAGAAAGTCGTCTCGAACGTGCAGTTCTTCCAGGAGATCGGCGGCCTCGTCGGGCGCGTCATTCTGGCCTATCTCGCCGTCCGCATCCTCAGCCGCCGCAAACTCCTCCGCGTCTTCCAGGTCCCCGGCCTCGTCCTCGTCCCGCTCGTCTTCTTCTCCGCCATGGATCTTCCGGTCGACGTGCTCAAATGGGGCGTCTTCGCCGCCGGCCTGCTCACCGTCGCCCAGTTCAGCTTCTGGGGCAACTATCTGCCCCGCATGTATCCCACCCACCTGCGCGGCACCGGCGAAAGCTTTGCCGCCAACATCGGTGGCCGCATGCTCGGCACCTCGGCCGCGCTCGTCACCACCACCCTCGCCAACTACACCCCCGGCGCCTCACCCGCCGCCAAGCTCGCCTTCGCCGCGGGCTGCGTCGCCACCGGCGTCTACCTCATCGGCTTCCTCAGCAGCTTCTTCTTGCCAGAACCGCCCGAAAAGCTGCCAGAATAGAGGTTTGCGGAACTTTTTCGTTCACAATTTCGGTTGCCGCGCCACCCAGGCCGACGGGGCCGCGCTCGAGTCTCTGCTCGAACAGCGCGGTCTCGTTAGCGCCGGCGAAGCCCGCGCCGCCGACCTCGTCGTCCTCAACACCTGCACCGTCACCGCCAACGCCGACGACGATGTCCGCGCCATGGTCCGCCGGGTCAACCGCGAAAACCCCGCCGCCCAAATCCTCCTCACCGGCTGCTACGCCCAACGCGCTCCCGAAGAGCTCGCCGCCCTCCCCGGCGTCACCTGGGTCGTCGGCAACTCCCACAAAACCCAGATCCCCGATATCGTCGCCGAGTCCCTCACCCCCTTCCACGGCCAGATCCACGTCGGCGACATCTTCGCCCAGCACGACTTTCTCTCCGCCCCCATCGAAGACGCCGCCGGCGACCGCGCCCGCCCCAACCTCAAAATCCAGGACGGTTGCAACAACCGCTGCTCGTTCTGCATCATCCCCTTCGTCCGCGGCCGCAGCCGCTCCATGCCCGCCGACCAGGTCATCGCCCAGGTCCAAAACCTCAGCCGCGACTACCGCGAAGTTGTCCTTTCCGGCATCAACCTCGGCCGCTGGGGCAGGGAACCGGGCCAGACCCTCCGCCTCGCCGGCCTCCTCCGCCGCCTTCTCGCCGAAACCTCCGTCGAACGCCTCCGCCTCTCCTCGGTCGAGCCCATGGACTTCTCCGACGATCTCCTCCATCTCATGGCCGACTCCCCCCGCATCGCCCGCCACGTCCACGCCCCGCTCCAATCCGGCTCTGACACCGTCCTCCGCCGCATGCACCGCAAGTACCGGCCCCGCCACTATGCCGACCGCATCACCAAAGCCCGCGCCCTCATGCCCTCCGCCGCCATCGGCGCCGACGTCATGGTTGGCTTCCCCGGCGAAACCGACGCCGAGTTTGCCGAAACCTACCGTTTCATCGACGAACTCCCCTTCACCTACCTCCACGTCTTCACCTACTCCGCCCGCCCCGGCACCCCCGCCGCCGAAGCGCCCGGCCAGGTTCCCATCCCCCTCCGGAAAGAGCGCAATCGCCAGCTCCGTGAACTCGCCGACCGCAAGCATCGCGCCTTCCGCCAAAGCTTCCTCGGCCAGTCGCTTTCGGTCGTGACCCTCGGCCACGGCCCCATGGCGCTCTCGAGCAACTACCTCAAAGTCGAACTCCTCGCCGACGCCCCGGCCAATCAACTCCGCGAAGTCCCCATCGGCTCGCTCACCGACGCCGGCCTGCGCCAGTACGACCCGCTCCGCGTGCTCTAACTACATCTCGCGGCGGTTCTCGAGGGACTTCGACATACTGACCTCATCGGCGTACTCGAGGTCGCTGCCCACCGGAATCCCCATCGCAATCCGCATCACCTTGATGCCGAGCGGCTTCAGCAGCCGCGCCAGATAGGCTGCCGTCGCCTCGCCCTCCACCGTCGGGTTGGTCGCCAGAATAATCTCGGTCACCACCCCGTCGCTGAGCCGCTCGAGCAAACTTTTGATCCGCAACTGCTCCGGCCCAATGCCCCGCAGCGGAGAAATCGACCCGTGCAGCACGTGGTACAGCCCGTCAAAAGTCCGCGTCACTTCAATCGGCAGTATGTTCGGCGCCTCTTCGACTACGCAGATGATGTGCTGATCCCGCCCCGGGTTCGTGCAGTAGGGGCACAACTCACTATCGCTGATGTTGTTGCAAACTCGGCACAGCCCCAGCTTCTCTTTGACATCGACAATCGCCCGCGCCAGCCGCTGCGCGTCTTCGGTCGACGACCGCAGCACGTGAAACGCAATCCGTTGCGCGGACTTCGCCCCCACCCCCGGCAGCCGCCGGAACTCATCCACCAGACGCGCGAGCGGTTCGGCCAGGTCGGGCATGGCGGTTTAGAACAGCCCCGGAGGCAGCCCCAGGCCGCCCAGCATGCCGCTCATTTTCTTCTGCGTCTCGTCTTCCACTTTCTTGTGCGCTTCGTTGAAGGCGGCCAGCACCAGGTCCTGCAGCATCTCGGCATCGCCGGCGGCCTCCGGGTCGATTGTGACGCCCAGGCACCGCTTCTGCCCGTCCATCTTCACCGTCACCATCCCGCCGCCCGCCGAAGCCTCCACGCGAATCGCCGCGATGTCTTCCTGCAGCTTGGCCTGCATCTTCTGGGCCTGGGCCATCATGCCTTGCATATTGCCGGGTAGTTTCATGCCTTTACTCCTTCAAGTTGCGGACGCTGCGCACCTGCGCGTCGGGAAATGTCTCCTGAAACCGTTTCACCGCCGGATGGGCCAGCGCCCGTTCGGTGGCATCGTCCTGCGCCGCCTGCCGCGCCGCCGGTGGGGGGCCGCTCTGCACCGTGGCCGAAAAGCGAACTTTGGCGCGGACGCCCGTCATGCCGATGGCCGCCAGCACGCGGTTCACATCGGACTCCTTCATGGTGAACTCGGTCTCTTCCGGCGCGACGATTTCTAGGCCGCCCGGTATCTCGGAGATCTCTGCCGCTTCAATCCCATCGGCCGTAAACTTCAAACCCAGCTCGAGCGCCGCGGCATAGAGGCGCGACCGCAAGTCGCCGTCCACGGGCTTGGCGGTCGCAGCCGGCTTGGCGGCCGTAGCGGGCGGCGCCGGTGGCGCCTTGGGCGACCGGTCGACGAATGCATTGCCCGCCGGAGCCTTCGCCGCAGCCTGCCAGGGCTTCATTCCCTCGAGTTCCGCCAACGGATCCTCGTCAATCTTCGCTATCGCCGGCGCGGGCGCCGCCGCCTTCGGCTTCGCCTGCCAAGGCTGCAGATTCTCTAATCCCGCCAGCGGGTCGCCCCCGCTTCCGGCCCCGGCCGCGGGCGCCGCTACCTGCGGCTTCGCCTGCCAAGGCTGCACCCGCTCCAACTCGGCCAGCGGATCCCCGTCCTTGCTCCCCGCCGCCCCAAACCGCGCCCCGCCCGGCGGTGCCTGCCGCGCCGGCGGTGGCTTCTCACCCGGCGCCGCCGGACCCGAACCCGGACCCAGCTTCGCCAGCGCCTCTTCAATGGTCGACAGCTTAGCGGCGTGCACCAGCTTCAATAACCCAATCTCCAAGTGCAGCCGCGGCTGCAGCGAGTACTGCAGGTCTTTAAAAACATCCAGCACAATCTGCAGATACCGCGTCAGGTCCAACTCGCCAAACCGCCCCGCCACCTGCGCCAGACTCTGCTTCTCCCGCGCCGAAGCCGCAATCAGCCGCGTCCCCTCACCCGAAATCTTCGCCACCAGCAGGTTCCGGATATGCCGCGCCAACTCCCGGCAGAAGTGCTGCAAGTTCGCGCCCTTCCGCTCCAGCTCATCGACAATCTCCAGCATCCGCGCTGCGTCGCTCTGCTCGAGCGCCGTCGTCACCTGCTCCATCGCGTCCTGCGAGAACATGCCCAGCAGCGCCCGCACCTCAGCCGCGTGCAGCGTCGACCCGCAGCAGGCAATCGCCTGGTCGAGCGCCGACAGCGAATCGCGCACCGACCCCTCGCCCACCTGCGCAATCACGGCCAAAGCCTCCGGCTCGGCCGTAATCCCTTCCTCGCCGCAGATCCACTCCATCCGCTTCAGCAGCTCTTCAAAATCCACGCTGCGAAACGAAAACTGCTGGCACCGCGACGCAATCGTCGTCGGAATCTTGTGCGACTCGGTAGTGCACAGAATAAACACCACCCACTCGGGCGGCTCCTCGAGCGTCTTCAGCAGCGCGTTAAACGCTTCGTTGGTAATCTGATGCGCCTCGTCGACGATGAAAACTTTGTAGCGGTCTCGCGCCGGCCGGTACCGTACGCTCTCGCGCAGCTCGCGCATCTCGTTAATGCCGCGGTTGGACGCCGCGTCGATCTCGATCACATCCACCGCGCCGCCCGCCGTAATCTCCTTACAGCTCGCGCACACCCCGCATGGATTCGTCGTCGGCCCTTCGACGCAGTTCAAAAAACGCGCCATCAGCCGCGCCACCGTTGTCTTGCCCGTCCCGCGCTGGCCGCTGAAAATGTAGCCGTGCGCAATGCGCCGCTGCGTAATCGCGTTATCGAGCGTGGTCTTGACGTGTTCCTGACTCACCAGTTCAGAGAACGACTGCGGCCGGTACTTGCGCGCGATGACCTGATACATGCGAGGGAGAAATGCCAAGCCCCGGGTGATCCGCGGCACACGGACTAAACCACTACCGTTGCTTCCTTCCGGACCTGGCGGGGTTTGCAGCCGCCCGTTGCACGGAGCCCGGGACCTGACAAGAATTTAGTTTAGCATTCCGCCGCCTAGGGCAGACGGATTTTTAGCGCCGGACTCCGCGCCCCGGCCGCCGTCACCAACACCTCCGGCTCGCCCGTCAATCCCGCCGGAATCCGCGCGTTGATCTGGTATAACCCCGCAAAGCCCGGCGCCAGACCGCTAAAGAGCACCTCGGCCGGCCGCCCTCCCAGCGTCACCGCCACCGCCTCCCGCGTTACCGCCAGCGGATTGGCCGGCGCGGCTGCCCCGTTGGCTGGCCGGTTCGTCACATCGCCCAGCCCGGTTGCGAACAAAGACACCACGCCCTGCGTAAACGTGGCCACCGCATACACCCCGTCACTCGTAAACATCGCCGGCTGCACCGGCTGCAGCGGAATCACCGCCACTGGCGCCGCCGCCCCGCCTACGGCAAGGCTTACCTCTGCCTGCACCCCCGGCAGCGCATACGGGATGAAAAAGTTGATCTGCGTCGGCGTCACCGCATACAGCCCCACCGGCGCACCGTTCACCCGCACCGTCACCCCGCCCAGCGTCAGCGGCAGCGGGTACCGCTCCGCCGTCACCGTCCCGGTCACCCCCGGCAGGGGCGTCGTGAAAATCGTCCCGATGCCCCCCGGCGCCAACCCCCCGGCAAAGCTCGCCGCGTTCGTCACCGCCCGCACCTGCCACGGTGCCGCCACCGCCGCAATCCGCGACACCACGCCGTCTATATTCACCAAATACAACTCGCCCGCCTCATCCTCCCCAAACGCCGCCACCTGCTGCCCCGTCGCCGCAAAACGCACCGCCGCGCCCCCTTTGTAGCCCCACACGTTCCCGTTGCAGTAGTCGGCAAACAGGTAGGTACCCCGTAGCTCAGCATACTGACTCCCCCGGTACACAAAACCCCCGGTCACCGAACATCCCTCACTCCGCCCATAAACAAACACCGGCCGCACCAGGTCCGTCCGCGTCTCGCAGTTCCGGTCATCCTGGCAGGCGTGCCCCTCCATCAGGCTCCAGCCATAATTCAACCCCTTCGGCGCGCCAAACGGTTCAAAATCGATCTCCTCCCAGCGGTTCTGCCCCACATCCCCGGCCCACAGATCGCCCGTCTCCCGGTCAAAGGAAAACCGCCACGGGTTCCGCCATCCGCTCGACCAGATCTCCGGCTGCGGATTCGCGCTCCCTTCCGTATCGAACCGCAGCATCTTCCCCATCAACGAAGCCGGATTCTGACTCAGCTTCTGCGGATCGTTCGCTGACCCGCCATCCCCCATCCCCACATACAGCAGACCGTCTTTCGGATGAAACGCGATCTGCCCGCCGTTGTGGTTGGCGTAGGGTTGTCGCACCCGCAGCACCACCTGCTCATTCGCCGAATCGGCCACGTTCTCGTCCGCCGTCAGCCGTACCCGCGCCACAATCGTCTCCTGCTGCCGGTTTACGTAGTTGATGTAGAAGTACCGTTTCTGCGCAAATCCCGGCGGGAACGCCAATCCCAGCAGCCCCATCTCGCCGCTGTAGCGCACCCGCGACTGAATATCGAGTAGCGGCGTCGCCCGCAGCGCCCCGTTGCTCCAAATCCGGATGACCCCCGGCTGCTCCACCACAAACAGCCGGCCCGACCCGTCTCCCGCATGCGTCACCTGCACCGGAGCCCGCAGCCCCGTCATCAGCGGTTCCAAGCGCAGGGCGGGGAACTGCGCTGCCAAGGGTAACGCCAGCCAGAGACTCGCCAACCACCGCATCGTTCTATCCTCCGTGCACGAAATGCGTAATCGTTTCGATGTGATAAGTCTGCGGAAACAGATCAATCACCTGACACCGCTCCATCGCGTACCCCGCCGCCAGCAATAACTTCGCATCCCGCGCCAGCGTAGACGGGTCGCACGACACCACCGCAATCCGCCCCGGTTGCAGCCGGATCAGATCTCGCACCACGCCCGCTCCCAGCCCCGCTCGCGGCGGATCCGCCAGCACAAACTGCGGCTTCCGCTGCATCGTCTCGAGGAACAAATCCGCGCTCGCCCGGTGGTGCTCCACGCTCTTGTTCGCCCGGTTGGCGTTGAAAACCAGATCCTCCACCGCCGACTTCGAACTCTCCACCGCCACCACCCGCGCAAACCGGTCCGTCAGCGGCAGGCTGAACAACCCCACCCCCGCGTAAAGCTCCAGCGCCAACTCCCCGGTCGCCTCCCCCATCGCCGCCGCCACCAGCTTCTTCAACAAAAACCGGTTCACCTGGAAAAACGACCGATGGCTCACCCGGAACCCCTCGTACTCGAGCGGCCCCGTAATCGCCCCCGGAATCTCGCTCTCGCACCAGTCAAAGAACTGCCGCGCCACCCGCCGCCCCGCCATCGTCTCAATCACGTTCACCTGCACGTGCTTCTCGTTGGTGAACAGCTCAAGCGAACGCAGAAACCCCGGCCAACGCCCGTTCTTGAGCATCCCGCGAATGATCCGGATGCACTCATTCAACTTCGGCGACGCAATCGGACACTGCTCAATCGGCTGCAGCTTGTGCGATCCGCCCTCCCGGAAGCCAATCTTCGTCCCGTCAATGTGCAGTTGAATCCGGTTCCGGTACCCCCACGGGTTCCCCGTAATCGTCTCGATCTCCCCGGGAATCTCGATGCGGCCGATCCGCGCGAATACCTCCCGCACAATCGACGCCTTCTGCTCCACCTGATAGGCGTAGGCGGCGTGCTGGTAGTGGCAGCCCCCGCAGGTGCCGAAATGCGCGCACGGCGCCTCCACCCGCTGCGGCGAAGGCGTCAACACCTCCTCGACGGTCGCCTCGAGCATATCCTTGCGCTCCCGCGCCACGGCCACCCGCACCTGCTCGCCCGGCAGCACGTACGGCGTCAACACCACGCGCCCTTCCTGACGGCTCAATCCATCGCCGCCATAAACCAATTTTTCAACTTCTATTTGCACTGACTCCTATTGTGGACTAGTAGACTGGTTGATTGCGATGAAAGCACGCGTCTTCTCCGGGATGCAGCCCACCGGAAACCTTCACATAGGCAACTACCTCGGCGCCCTGCGGAACTGGGTAAAGCTGCAGCACGACTACGAATGCATCTTTTGCATCGTCGATCTCCACGCCATCACGGTCTATCAGCCCCCGGCCGAACTCCGCGAAAAGATCCGGCAGGTCGCCGGCCTCTATCTCGCCGCCGGCATCGACCCGAAGATCACCTCGCTCACCGTCCAGTCGAGCGTCCCCCAGCATGCCGAACTCGGCTGGCTCCTCACCTGCGTCACCCCCCTCGGCTGGCTCGAACGCATGACCCAGTTCAAAGCCAAAGCCGAAGCGGCCGAAACCATCGGCGACGGTCTGCTCCAGTACCCCGTCCTCATGGCCGCCGACGTCCTGCTCTACAACGCCGCCGTCGTCCCCGTCGGCGACGACCAGCGCCAGCACATGGAGCTCACCCGCGACATCGCCGAACGCTTCAACAGCCTCTACGGGGAAACCTTCGTCGTCCCCCAAACCAGCCTCCCCATGGTGGGCGCCCGCGTCATGGGCCTCGACGACCCTACGAAAAAAATGAGCAAGTCCACCGCCGGATCCGGCCACGCCATCGGCCTGCTCGACAAACCCGAAGAGGCCCGCAAAAAAATCATGCGCGCCACCACGGATTCCAATCCCGCCGTCGACTTTGAAACCATGGGCCCGGGCGTACAAAATCTCCTCGGCATCTTCCAGGCCTTCACCGACTGGTCCCAGGACGAAATGCACCGCCACTTCACCGGCATGCGCTACGGCGACCTGAAAAAGCAGGTGGCCGAAGCCGTTCTCGCCGGTCTTGCGCCCATCCAGCAGCGCTACTACGAGCTCATGCAGGACCCGGGGTACCTCGAAAGCATCCTGCAGGAAGGCCGCGACCGCGTCACCCCCACCGCCGCCGGCATCGTCAGGACGGTGAAAGAACGCATGGGGCTCTACACCATCGACCAATGACCGAACGCCGCCGCGTCACCATCCCCGACTACTGGAACCTGCTCCGCACCAACCGCAACTACCGGTTGCTGTGGAGTTCGCAGATCATCAGCGAAATCGGGGATTGGTTCTTCACGCTGGCGCTCTACGATCTTCTGCTTGAATTCACCGGCCGGGCCGAATCCATCGGCTTCGCCTTCGTCCTGCAGGTGCTCCCCCAATGCCTCACCGCCCCCGCCGCCGGCGTGCTCAACGACCGCATCAGCCGCCGCCAGGTGATGATCCTCGCCGACCTCTGCCGCGCCGTCATCATCGGCTGCATGCTCTTTGTCCGCTCGCCGGACATGCTCCCGCTGCTCTACGTCCTGCTGTTTCTTGAAACCGTCATGTGGGGCCTGTTTGAACCGGCCCGCGCCGCCGTCGTGCCCAACATCACCCAGGGCGACGAGATCTTCGTCGGCAACGCCCTCAGCTCCACCACCTGGAGCTTCAACTTCGCCATGGGCTTCACCGTCGGCGGCGTCGCCCTGGCTCTCCTCGGCCGTGAAGCCGTCTTTGCCATCGATGCCGTCTCGTTCCTCCTCTCGGCCCTGCTCGTCCGCCGCATGGCCTTCCACGAACCCCACGCCGAAGGCCACGCCCCGCTTCACTGGCGCGACCTGTTCGACTTCAAGCCCATCGCCGACGGCATCCGCTACGTCCGGCAGGACGGCCGCATGTTCGCCACCCTCTTCGTCAAGTCCGGCAACTCCCTCATCGCCTCCAACTGGGTGCTCCTCACCATGCTCGGCCGCGACCGCTTCGCCGTCAACTGGCTCCATATCGAACCGGAACGCGCCGCCGCCCTCGGCGTCAGTCTGCTCATGGGCTGCCGCGGCATCGGCGCCCTCACCGGCCCCATCCTGCAAGGCTACGTCGCCGGCCGCAACCAGACCCGCCAGCGCTACGCCATTCTCATTGGGTTCGTTTTGGCTTCGTTTGGTTATCTGCTGCTCAGCCAGGCGCCCAACCTGCCCACCGCCTGCCTCGCCGTCATCATCGCCCACCTCGGTAGCACCATCACCTGGGTCGGCTCCACCATCCTGCTCCAGCTCAACACCGAAGACAAGTTCCGCGGCCGCGTCTTCTCGGCCGAGTTCGGCTGCGCCGTTGTCATCATGTCGCTGGCCAGCTCCTCGGCCGGCGTCCTCATCGACCACGGCTGGACCCCCCAACAGGTTGCCGGCCTCACCGCCGCCCTGCTCCTGCTCCCCGTCCTCCTCTGGGGCTTCGTGCTGCTCAAGTGGGAACAACTTCGATCGACGCGAACCCTTCCGCCAACTCCGGCGGACTCAGCCGCTTCGCCAGACGCTCCATAGCCTCCCCCGGCACCACCCGCGCCCGCCCCGCGTTCCGCTCCAAACACACCGCCAGCGGAGTATCAAAGTACACCGCCACGCACTCGGCCCCGTACCAGTCGGCCAGCTTGATCCACTGCCGCCGCTCCCGCCGCGTCAGGTTCGTCGCGTCAATGTAGCTCGCCGCCGCCCCCAGCTCAAGCCGCATCCGCAGCAGTGTCCGCAGCAAGGCAAACACCTGCGCGTGGATCGTCTGGTCTGCCTCGTTATCCCGCAGCAGCAGCCGCATCGCGTCCGAAGAGAGCGCCGTCACCCCGCGCCGCGCGAGCCAAGTGGACTTGCCCGCCGCCGGCAAGCCCACCAGCACATACACCCGCTGCTTAGGCGAGCACATACCGCTGCGCGGCCAGCAGTCGCTGCGCAATCTCCTGCCGCAGCGCAATCGTGTTCACCGGCTCAAACTTCGTGAGCCGCTTGAGCGCCGCCAGTTGCACCCGCAGGTCGTCGCCCTCGGCGCACGCCGCCAGCACCGTCCGCGCCTGCCGCTCCACCTCCTCCATCGCCTCCTGCAGAAACACCGCCGTCATCTTCGGCGCCACGTTGTGCTTCCGGCTCCGCAGCTGCACCGACTCCATCGCAAACGCCTGCATCGTGATATCGCACAGCCCGGCGAGAATCTCCTGCTGGCTTTCGAGCTCGTTCAGATACCGCTGATAGGCCACGCCCAGACACAGCAGCGCCACTTTCTTCGCGTTTTTCACAAGGTCTGGCGGCCCGCCGGCCAGGCTGGGCCCGGCCAGCAGTTCGCCCTGCAGCTTTTTCACCGCCGCCACCAGCGGCAGCTGCCCGCGCTGCGCCCGCTTGAGAATCATGCCCGTCGCGAGCATCCGGTTGATCTCGTTCGTCCCTTCGAAAATCCGGTTGATGCGCGAATCGCGATACGCCCGCTCGACGAGGTAATCCTGGTGGTATCCATAGCCGCCGTGGATCTGCACGCCCTCGTCCACCACGTAGTCGAGCGCCTCACTGGCAAACACTTTGATGTAGGAGCACTCGGCGGCAAACTCCTCTACCGCTTTCAGCTTCACCGCCGCCGCGTCCGCCTGCGCCCAGCTCCATCCGGTGAGCTTCTCTTCAATCATCCCGGTCACCCGGTAGCTCATCGTCTCGGCCGCGAAGGTCTTGATGGCCATCTCGGCCAGCTTGGCCTGCATCATGCCAAACTGCGCAATCGGCTTGCCGAACGCCACCCGCTGCTTCGAGTACTGCAGCGAAAGCTGCAGCACGTTCTTCATGCCGCCCACGGCGAACGGCCCCAGCTTCAGCCGCCCCAGGTTCAGAATGTTGAAGGCGATGATATGCCCGCGGCCAATCTCGCCCAGCACATTCTCGGCCGGCACCTTTACGTTGTCGAAGAAGACCGGCGTCGTCGAACTGCCCTTGATGCCCATCTTCTTCTCTTCGGCCCCGGCTGAGACGCCGGGCGTTGCCCGCTCGACGAGAAACGCGGTGAACTTCTCGCCGCCCACCTTGGCAAACACGGTGTACAGATCCGCCGCCCCGCCGTTGGTGATCCACATCTTTTGGCCGTTCAGCGTGTAGTAGGTGCCGTCGGCCGAAAGATCAGCCCGCGTCTTGGCAGCCAGCGCGTCCGAGCCCGCCTCGGGCTCACTCAGGCAGTAGGCGCCAATCAACTCGGCCGAAGCCAGCCGCGTCAGGTACTTTTCTTTCTGCGCCGGGGTGCCATAGAGCAGCACCGGCAGCGTGCCAATTCCGCTGTGCGCCCCGTGCCAGCCGGCGTAGGAGCCGTCTTTGGCGATCCCCTCGGCCACAATCATCGCCGAGGTCAGATCCATCTCCATGCCGCCGTACGCTTCCGGCACCAGCACCGCCGTCAGCCCGATCTCGGCCGACTTCTTCAGCACCCGCACGGCTACGCCCGGCTGCTGATGCTGAATCGCTTCGAGGTTCGGCTCAATCTCTTTGGCCGAAAACTCCTCGGTCGCCCGCGCAATCGCCCGGTGTTCGTCGGTGAAGTCCTCCGGGGTGAACACCTGCTCCGCTGTCTGGTCTTCTACTAAAAATCCGCCGCCTTGCATCGCCTTAGATCCTCTCGAAAATTCCGGCCGCGCCCTGTCCGCCGCCAATACACATCGTCACCATGCCGTACCGGTGCCCGCCCCGCTCCATCTCGCGCAGGATGGTCGCCGTTAGCTTCGCTCCCGTGCAACCCAGGGGATGGCCCAGCGCCAGCGCCCCGCCGTTGACGTTCACCCGCTCCGGCGCGAGACCTGCCTCGCGGATCACCGCCAGGGCCTGCACGGCAAACGCCTCGTTCAACTCAATCACCCCGATGTCGTCGAGCGTCAACCCGGCCAGCCGCAGCGCCTTCGGAATCGCCGCCACCGGGCCGATGCCCATGATCTCCGGCGCCACACCTCCCACCGCAAAACTCACAAATCGCGCCCGCGGCTTCAGCCCCAACGCAGCCGCCCGCCCGGCCGACATCACCAGCGCCGCCGCCGCTCCGTCCGAGGTCTGCGACGAGTTGCCCGCTGTCACCGTACCCTGCGCGTGAAACGCCGACTTCAGTTTCGCGAGCGCCTCGAGCGAGGTATCCGCCCGCGGACCCTCGTCTTTGCGAAACGAACCCACCGGAATCAGCTCGTCATCGAACTTCCCGCTCTCCTGCGCCGCCATGGCTTTCTGATGGCTCGCGAGCGCAAACGCGTCCTGCTCCTCGCGGCTGATGCCGTAGCGCCGCTGCAGGTTCTCCGCCGTCAGGCCCATGTTGATGTAGATCTCCGGCCGGTGCTCCACCAGCCAGGGGTTCGGCGCAATCCGCATCATCGCCATCGGCAGCATACTCATGCTTTCGGTCCCGCCGGCCAGCAGCACTTCGGCCATCCCGGCGCGGATCCGCTCGGCCGCCATCGCGATCGCCTGTAGGCCGGAGGAGCAGAAGCGGTTGATCGTCACCCCGCACACCGTCTCGGGCAAGCCGGCGCGCAGCGCGGCAATCCGCGCCACGTTCATGCCGCTCTCGCCCTCGGGCGTCGCGCAGCCCAGAATCACGTCTTCAATTTCGGCCGCGGCCACCGCCGGATACCGGCCGAGCAGCCCTTCGATGGCCACCGCCGCCAGATCGTCCGGCCGCACGTGCCGCAGCGCGCCCCGCGGCGCTTTGCCGACCGGGGTCCGTACGCAATCTATAATTACTGCTTCATTCATCGCTTTAGTTCCGCAAGGGCTTGCCGGTTTTCAACATGTGCGCCATCCGCGCCTGCGTCTGCGCGTTGCCGCACAGACTCAAAAACGCCTCCCGCTCGAGATCCAGCAGCCGCTGTTCGCTCACCAGCGTATCCGCCGCCACGGCGCCGCCGCACAGCACGTGCGCCAGTTTGCCGGCGATCACCACGTCGTAGTCCGTAATGTAGCCGCCCTGATGCGCCATCCACGCCCCGGTCTTCAGCAGCGCGATGCCCGGCTCGCCGGCCACCTTCACGTCCGTCCGCGGCACCCCCGGCCGGTAGCTGTCCACCATGGCCAGCGCCTCGGCCTTGGCCACGCCCAGCAGCCGCTCCGGGTTCAAAACCACCGTCGCGCCCTTGTCGAGCAAACCCAGCTGCTTGGCTTCGTCCGCGCTGCCCGAGACCTTGGCGTAGCCGATGGTCTCAAACACCTTCCGCGGATCCTTGAGCCGCACAATCATCTCCTTGCAGCCGCCCGCGCCGGGAATCACCCCGACGCCCACTTCGACCAAACCCATGTACAACTCGGCCGAAGCCACCGCCCGCGGCGCGTGGAGCAGAATCTCCGCCCCGCCGCCCAGCGCCCGGCCGTGCCCGGCCACCACCACCGGCACCGGCGCGTACTTGATCGCCATGTTCGCCTGCTGAAACTGGTGCGCCGCCAGGTTCAGATCGTCCCACTCGCCCTCCTGCGCCAGCATCAGCACGAGCACCAGATTCGCTCCGGCGCTGAACAGATCGCCCTGGTTGCCGATCACCAGCGCCTGATGGTTCCGCCGCGTCTCCTCGATCGCCTGCGTGATCTCGCCCACCTGGTCGGCGCCCAGCACGTTCATCTTCGAGTGGAACTCCAGGCACAGGCAGCCGTCGCCGAGGTCGACAAGCGAGCAGCCCGCGTTCTTCCGCACCACGCCCCCGGCCCGCTTCCGGTCCGCCAGCGAGATCACGCCCGGCCGCTCGGCGATCCGCCGGTAGTGCCCGGCGGCGAGGTCGAAGAACTCCGTCCGCGGCTCGCCCTTCTCATCCGCCGAACGGTAGAAGCCCTTGGCGCCGCGTTCAAGCATCGTCTCGATGCCGGCGGGCAGCGCGAGACCCTCCTGCTGCATCCGCTTCGCGGTTGCTTCAAAACCCAGCACGTCCCACAGTTCGAACGGCCCGTAGGTGTGCGCGTAGCCCCAGCGCATCGCCCGGTCGATCTCGACGGTCCGGTCGGCAATCTCCGGCACGCACCACGCCGCGTACCACAGGGCATCGCGCAGCACCTTCCAGACAAACTGGCCGTACTTGTCCTGGCCTTGCGTGAGGGCCCGCAGCCGGGCCGGCAGTTCGTCGGGCAGCGGCGCCAGGCGGGGCTTGTTCGCCTTGCGGTATGCGAGCGTCTTCCAGTCGAGGGCGTGGATCTCTTTGTCCGGTCCCACGCGTTTATAGAACCCCTGCCCGGTCTTTTCGCCCAGCCACCGGTTGGCCATCATCTGCTCGACAAACGGCGGCGGCTTCAGCCGCTCGCGCCACGGGTCGTGGGGCACCATGCCGTAGAGGTTCTCGGCCACGTGCACCCAGATGTCGAGGCCCACGATATCGAGCAGCCGGTAGCTGGCCGAGTTCGGCAGCCCGATCAGCGACCCGGTCAGCGCGTCGACCTCTTCAATCGTCAGGTCGTCTTCGATCGTGTACTGATAGGCGCTCGCGCCCCACATGCTGCCGATGCGGTTGGCGATGAAGTTCGGGGTGTCTTTGCAGACCACCACGCCCTTGCCGAGCCGCCGGTCGAGGAACCGTGCGACGCCGTCAAGCAGCGTTGGGTTCGTTTCGTCACCTGGGATTACCTCGCATAAGTGTAAGTAACGAGGCGGGTTAAAAAAGTGCGTGCCGAGGAAATGCTGCCGGAATCCGGGATCAAACCCCTCGCTGATCCGCGCCAGCGGAATGCCGGAGGTGTTGGTGGAGACGATGGCGTCCGGCGCCCGCAGCGCGGCCACCCGGCCCCACAGCTCCCGCTTGACGTCCAATTTCTCGGTCACCGCTTCGAGGATCCAGTCGCAGTTGGCGACCTTCGCCAGGTCGTCGGCAAAGCTTCCCGGCGTTACGCGCGCGGCGTATTCGGGCAGAAAGAAGCCCCCGGGCTTGGCCCGGAGCGCGGTGTCAAGGCCTTTGCGCGCGGCGTCCAGCGTCAGATCGAGCAGCAGCACGGAAACCCCGGCGTTGGCAAAATGCGCCGCGATCCTTGCCCCCATGGTTCCTGCACCCAACACCGCCACTTGGCGGATATTTCGCATGAAAGTCAGCCTATCATGGAACTAACGGATGTCTGCTGCAACTCGGCAACGGTTCCCGGCTTGGTTGATCCCCACCGCCGGCTATGCCGTCTCCATAGCCTGTCTTGTGCACGTCTACCGCCACTTCAACTGGGCGGAGCAGTGGCCGCGCATTCAGGCCGTCCCCACGCCGGCCATCCTCGCGGCCGTGTTGACGGACATCGCTGTCTACTGCGTACAGGGCTGGCGCTGGAATCTGCTGTTGAGTCCGCTCGGCTCTCTGCCGAAGCTGCGCACCATGCAGGCGATTTACGTCGGCCTGTTCGCCAACGAGGTGCTGCCGCTGCGCCCCGGCGAGGTGATCCGTAGCCTGCTGCAGGCCCGCTGGTCCGGGGTGCCGTTTTCGGTGGTGGTGTCGAGCGTCATCATCGAGCGGCTGTTTGACGGCATCTGGCTGATCGCCGCTTTCTTTGCCGCGTCATTCTTTGTAGAGCTTCCCGAGTTGCTGGTCGTCGGCAGCCGCATTCTGGCCGTTCTGCTGCTGGGGATTGGCTGCCTGCTGGCGTTTACGATTCTGGCGCAGGAGCGGGCGGAACGGTGGCTCCAGCGGACCATCTGGGCGCAGGGCTTCCATCATCTTTTGGGAGCTGTGAGTTCGATGAGCCATAGCCGGTCCTTCTACCAGAGCTTTCTGTTGAGCGGGCTCTACCTGGCCCTGCAGGCGGCGCCGATTTACTTTCTTTCGACCGGCTTTCAACTCGGCCTCACGCTGGGAGAATGCGCCATCCTGCTCGTGATCATCCGGCTGGGCGCCGTGCCGCCGCAGGCGCCGGGCAACGTCGGCACGTTTCAGTGGCTCGTCGTCATCGGCGTCATGCTGTTCGGCGTGGCGAGGGAAACCGCCATCGGCTTTGCGACTCTACTATTCTTGGTGATTACGGTCCCGCTCTGGACAGTCGGTTTCGTGGCTCTGCTGGCCACCGGGATGAAGCTGAGTCAGTTGCGCCGGGAAGCCGTTAACGAACCGGAAAACCCTCATGCAACTATTTCTTCTTCTCGCTCTGCTGGCCTCTAGCATGGCTGCGCAACCTCTCCGCATCATTGCCATCGGCGCCCATCCGGACGACTGCGATATCAAGTTCGGCGGCACCGCCGTTCTGCTGGCCCGGCTCGGCCACCAGGTGAAATTTGTGAGCGTCACCAACGGCGACGCCGGCCACCATCAAATGGGCGGCCAGATGCTCGCCGCCCGGCGCCGCGCCGAGGCTGCCGAATCGGCCCGCCGGCTCGGCATCGCCGAGTACGAGGTGATGGACAACCACGACGGCGAGTTGACTCCTTCGCTCGACGTCCGCCGCCAGATCATCCGGGCCATCCGCAACTGGAAGGCCGATGTCGTCCTTACGCATCGCACCAACGACTACCACCCCGACCACCGCAACACCGGCATCCTGATTCAGGACGCGGCCTACATGGTGCAGGTGCCTAACATCGTGAGCGACGCGCCGGCGCTGCGCAAAAACCCCGTCTTCCTCTACTTCTCGGACTACTTCCAGCGGCCGAACCCCTTCCGTCCCGACATCGTCGTCGACATTGAAGCCGCCTTTGAACAGAAGATCGACGGCCTCGATGCGCACGTCTCGCAGTTCTACGAGTGGCTCCCGTGGGTGAGCGGCGTCTCCGAGAAGGTGCCGCAGGACCCGGCCGCCCGCAAGAGCTGGCTGCGCGCCGAACGTTCCAATCCGCGTCTCAACGACGAAGCCAAGGCCTCCTTTGCCAAATGGTACGGCGCCGCCAAGACCCCGAAGTATCTCGAAGCGTTTGAAATCTGCGAGTACGGACGGCGTCCCACCGAAGACGAGATCCGGCAGCTCTTCCCCATGCTGCCGAAGAAATGATCACGGAGCTCACCAGTGTCGAAGCGGTCCTCGTGAAGTTGCGGGCGCTCTATCCGGAGCTCCCGCATGGTCTCCTGAAGGCGGCCGCGCAGACCGCGATCGCAGAGGTTCGGCAGGGCCGCCCCGCCGATCCCACCGTCGCGATTGACTCCCTAACCCAGCCCTCGCTGCAGCCGGTGATCAACGCCACCGGCGTCATCCTGCACACCAACCTCGGCCGCGCCCCGCTCGGCGCCTGGACCCCCATCGCCGGCTACTCGCACCTGGAGTACGATCTCAAAACCGGCCGCCGCGGCCGCCGCGATCACCACCTCGACCGTCTCTTTGGCTACCTGCTCAACGCCCGTGGCCTCGCCGTCAACAACAACGCCGCCGCCACTTACCTCGTCCTGCACGAACTCGCCTATGGCGCCGAAGTGATCGTCTCCCGCGGCGAACTCATCGAGATCGGCGACGGCTTCCGCATCCCCGACATCATGCGCCGCGCCGGCTGCACGCTGGTTGAAGTCGGCACGACCAACCGTACGCGCCTCGACGACTACCGGGCGGCCATTACCGACCGCACGGCGCTCATCCTCCGCGTCCATCCGTCGAACTTCCACATTACCGGCTTCACCGGCAAGCCCAGCCTCCGCGAACTCTGCTCGCTCAACGTGCCCGTGTATGAGGATCTTGGCTCGGGCTGTCTCGTCGATCTCAAAGCCTACGGTATTGACGAACCGCTGGTGCGCGACTCGCTCGCCGCCGGCGTCAGCGTGGTCACCTTCTCGGGCGACAAGCTGCTCGGCGGCCCCCAGGCGGGGCTGATCGCGGGCGATGGCCCGACCATCGAACGGATCCGGCGCAACCCCATGTTCCGCGCGCTGCGCATCGATAAGCTTGTCACCCAGGCGCTTGAAAACGCGCTGCGGGCCATCGTCACGGAACGTTGGGACGACCTGCCGGCCATCGCCATGATCCGCCAAACCCCGGAGAGTATCCGCGACCGCGCCGAGCGCCTGCGGGGGCACCTCGATCTGGCGGCCACCGTGATTCCGGGCGCTTCGCTCGTCGGCGGCGGCAGCACCCCGGACCAGTCGCTCCCCACCTACCTGCTTGCTATTCCGCGGCCGGAAATGGAGCGGCGGCTTCGCATGGGGAAGCCGCCGGTGATTGCCCGCGTGGAAAAGGGCCAACTGCTGATCGATCTGCGCACGGTGTTCCCGCACGAAGAAGCGGCGCTGCTAGGCGCGCTGCATGTAGCTGCCCTCGCTGGTTGAAACCAGGATGGTCTCGCCTTCGTTGATAAAGGCGGGAACCTGTACGACGAGTCCCGTCTCCATCTTGGCCGGCTTGCCGACGTTCGACACCGTGGCGCCCTTCAGGCCGGGTTCGGTCTCGACGACCTTCATCGGCACCGAGGGAGGCAGTTCGACGCCCACGGCGCGGCCTTCGTAAAATTCGATGTTAATTTTCAGGTTCGGGATCAGGTACTTCACCGCGTCGCCGAGCACCTCTTCGGTGAACCCGAGCTGTTCAAACGTCTCGGTGTTCATGAAGTAGTAGGTCTCGCCGTCGTCGTAGAGGTACTCCATCTCCTGATCGTCGAGGGCAATTTTCTCAATCTTGTCCTCGGACGCAAACCGGTGTTCAATCTGGGAGCCGTTCCGGAGGTTGCGCATCTTCACCTGCACAAACCCGCGCAGGTTGCCCGGCGTGCGGTGCACCATGCTGAAGACCGTATGCAGTTCGTTGTTGAACTTCACCACCATTCCGGGGCGCAATTGCGTAGCTGCTAACATAAAGCCCCAGTTTACCAGCTATCCTGGAGGCTTACATGATTCCCGATCAGATTCAGGAAGGCCTCACTTTTGACGACGTTCTCCTGCAGCCGGCGCACAGCAACGTTCTGCCCGGGCAGGCCGACACCCGCACCTTGCTGACCCGCCGGATTCCGCTGCAGATTCCGATCGTCAGCGCCGCCATGGACACGGTGACGGAGGCGCACCTTGCCATCGCCCTCGCCCAGCAGGGCGGCATCGGCATCATTCACCGCAACATGACGCTCGAACGGCAGGTGGAGGAGGTCGACCGCGTGAAGCGCTCCGAGAGCGGCATGATTGTCGATCCCGTCACCATCCGCCCCGACCAGCCCATCACCGACGCGCTCGAACTGATGAAGCAGTTCCGCATCTCCGGCGTTCCGGTGACGACCGAGGGCGGCCATCTGGTCGGCATCCTCACCAATCGCGACCTGCGCTTTGAAACCAATTTCCATCTGCCGGTCTCTTCGCGGATGACGCAGGGCCGCGACCGGCTCATCACCGTTCCCGTCGGCACCACGCTTGAAGACGCCGAAAGCATTCTGCACCGACACCGCGTTGAGAAGCTGCTGGTGGTGGACGACAACTACACGCTCAAGGGCCTGATCACGGTCAAGGACATTCAGAAGAAATTGAAGTACCCCAACGCGGCCAAGGACGAACAGGGCCGCCTGCGCGTGGGCGCCGCCATTGGCTCGACCGGTGATTTTCTCGAACGGGCCCAGGAACTGGTCCGCCGCAAGGTAGACGTCATCGCCATCGACTCCGCCCACGGCCATTCGCAGGGTGTGATGGACGCCGTGAAAGCCGTCAAGCACGCGCTGCCCGATGTGCAACTGCTGGCGGGCAACGTGGGCACCTACGACGGCGCCCGCGATCTGATCCGGCTGGGCGCGGACGGGGTGAAGGTGGGTATCGGGCCGGGATCGATCTGCACGACGCGCGTTGTTTCCGGGGCGGGCGTGCCGCAGATTACCGCCATTGCCGAGTGCTCCAAGGCCACGCGCGAGGCGGGAGTACCGCTCATCTCCGACGGGGGCATCAAGTACTCGGGCGACGTCACGAAAGCCATCGCCGCCGGCGCCGATTGCGTGATGATCGGCAGCCTGCTGGCCGGCACCGATGAGAGCCCCGGCGAGACGATTCTCTACCAGGGGCGTACGTTTAAGAGCTACCGCGGCATGGGTTCGCTGGGGGCGATGAGCGAGGGCTCGACCGCCGACCGCTACGGCCAGGCGCGCAGCGACAAGATGGTTCCCGAAGGCATTGAGGGCCGGGTGCCGTACAAGGGGCCGATCGCCGACCTGGTCTTCCAGCTCGTCGGAGGCTTGCGAAGCGGTATGGGCTATACCGGGTGCGCGACGATTCCGGAGCTGCAGGAGCGGGCCCGCTTCCTGCGGATTTCGCCGGCCGGCCTGCGCGAAAGCCACGTTCACGACGTCATCATCACCAAAGAAGCGCCGAATTATCGGGTAGAATAGCGGATCGGGAACTTTTCGCTCCGCGCGGCGTCGAATGGTTCATTAGACCTGGAACTTAGGGAAAAGGACTCAGGGAAAGGGAGTCGGATATGCCAGAATCCATTATCGGCTTCGGCTATGAGGATGCTCCGGCGGCGTCCCGGCCGGCGGATGGCCAGCAGGAGGATGCCGCGCTGCTGCGGGCGCTGAAGGCCAACGAGGAGAGCGCCTACGAGGTGCTGATCGCCCGGTTTCAGCAGCCGGTCTACAACCTGGTGTACCGTCTGTTGAACGACCCCGCCGATGCGAGCGATGCCGTGCAGGAGGTTTTCCTGAAGGTATTCCGCAACGTGGAGGCCTTCCGCGGCCAGAGCACGCTAAAAACCTGGGTCTACCGCATCGCCGTTAACGAGGCGTACAACCACCGCCGGTGGTTCTGCCGGCATCGGAAGCAGGAGGTCGGTTTAGAGGTTGAAGAAGAGGGTTCGCGCAGCTGGATTGAGTCCATCTCGGACCCGGCGCGCGACCCGTACGAGATAACGCTCAACGAAGAGCGGCATCAGCTGATCGAAGGGGCGTTGCGAGAAATCAACCCCGATTTTCGCGCCGCCGTGGTTCTGCGCGATCTCGAAGAGCTTAGCTACGAGGAGATCGCCGAGGTGATGCAGGTTTCGCTGGGTACGGTGAAATCGAGGATTTTGCGAGGACGCGAGGCTCTGCGCCGCGCGCTCGTGGCCAAAACGAACGATGCGAGAGCCTACGGGCCGGTTTCGACCGGGACGATGGCTTGGATGCAGGAGATCGTGAAATGAGCAGCGCGAACAGCCGCCAACATCGGAACGAATGCAAGGCGATTCAGCGCGAGGCGGCCAACTATCTGGACCACTTGTGCACGGCCGAACGCGCGCGCGAGATTGCGCGTCATCTGAGCGCCTGTTTGGCGTGCACGCAGTCACTGGATAGCCTGAGCCATCTCCGGCGTAGCGTGCGCGCCTTGCCGCCGCGGGCCGTACCGGTTAACCTTGCCGTCTCCTTACGCGTTACCGCCAGCCGGCACCACGCGCGCCGGGCTAGCCGCGTGCGCTGGTGGGACCGGCTGCGGATGTGGACCATCAACAGCTGGCGCCCGATGGCGGTGCCGATGGCCGGCGGCTTCGCCACGGCCTGCGTACTGTTCGCCACGATTTTGCCAATGCTCTCCAGCCCGGTGCTGGCCAACGACGATGCCCCGGTGGCGTGGTACCAGAGCGCCGAGTTGAGCGACCTGGGACCCTTCGCGCTGCCGGCTGACCATCTAACGCTCGACCTGGTGCTCGATGAACAGGGCCGGATGATCGACTACTCGGTGCCGGAAAGCGAGAGTGTGCTGATGCGCGATGCCGAATTGCGCCGTAACGTCGAAAACAACCTGCTGTTCATGCGATTCAAACCGGCGGAGTTTTTTGGTCACCGGACTACGGCGAAATTGCGCATCACCATTCGCCGGAGCCAGTTGGAAGTCAAGGGCTGATTGGGGCAGAAACTCGGTCAGCACTTCCTGCACAGCGCCCCGATGGTGGAGCGCATTGCGGCCGCGGTTTGCCGGTCCGGGCCGCGGCGCATCGTGGAAGTCGGCCCCGGCAAGGGCGTGCTGACGCAGCGGCTGCTGGCAACCGGCGCTGAGGTGATCGCCATTGAACTCGACCCGGCCATGGTGGCGATTTTGCGCGAGCGCTTTCCCGATCACCCCTGCCTGACGATCGTGGAGGCCGACGTCCTCACTGTCGACCTGGCACAGTGGGGCCCCGCCGTGCTCGCCGGCAATCTACCGTACTACATCACCTCGCCGATTCTCGACCGGATCTTTGCCGCCCGCGCGGCTCTCTCCGAGGCCGTGCTGCTGATTCAAAAAGAGGTGGCCGAGCGGCTGACGGCCGCCCCCGGTTGCCGCGATTATGGCTACCTGAGCGTGGTGACGCAGACCTACAGCACGCCGGAGTATCTGTTCGGGGTCAAGCCCGGTATGTTCCGTCCTCCGCCCAAGGTGGACAGCGCCGTGGTGCGTCTGACGCTGCGGCCGGCGGCGGATGAGGCCGCGGGGTTCCTGCAGTTCGCCGCCCGCTGCTTTGCGCAGAAGCGCAAGACGCTGCGGAACAATCTCGTTCCCTTTTACGGCCACGAGGTTGTGGACGCGCTGCCGGAGGCGCCGCTCCGTGCCGAACAACTAAGCGTCGCGGCCCTGCGGGAACTTTATGGCCGCCTGATCGCGTAAGATTGTGCGATGGCTGTTTCTCGTCTTCGTCTGGCCTCGGCTGCCATTTTCATGCAGGTGCTGCTGGGCGTAATCTATTCCTGGTCGGTGTTCCGCGGACCGCTGGCGCAGTTGCACGGTTGGTCTCGCGCGGAAACCATTGCGCCCTACCGCTACTCGTTGCTGGCGTTCGCCGTAGCCATGGTGCTCGGCGGCATTTGGCAAGACCGCAAGGGACCGCGCGTGGTGGCGACCACGGGCGGGGTGCTGCTTGGGGTGGGCTGCCTGCTGGCGGCCTGGCTCGGCGATACGCTGAACGGGCTGATCTTCTCCTACGGTACGGTAGCGGCCTGCGGTGTGGGCTTTGCCTATGTCACGCCGATTGCGACCTGCATCAAGTGGTTCCCGGACCAGCGCGGCCGGATTGTCGGCTTGGCGGTGATGGGCTTTGGCGTTGGGCCGCTGCTGTTCGGTCCGCTGCTCGAAGCGCTGCTTGGCAAGGATCCGGCGCAGTTCGCTGTCACCGTGCCGCGCACGTTTTTGATCCTGGCGGGAATTTTTCTGGTGGGTGTGGTTGGCGCGGCGCAGTTCTATCAGGTGCCGCCGGCCGGGTGGCGGCCAGCCGGCTGGAACCCGCCGGTGGGGCAGGCGGCCGCGGTTGAGATCGCGCCGCGCACCATGCTCGGCATGTGGCAGTTCTACTTGTTGTGGCTCGTCTATTTTCTGGGAACGGCGGTGGGGCTGACGGCGATTGGCGAGGCGACTCCGCTGCTGCAGGAGATGGCGAAATCGACGGCGGTGCTTTCGGCCGGCGCCGCGCTCGGGGTGATGAGCATCTGCAACGGCGCCGGGCGGCTGGCGTGGGGTAGCGTCTCGGACCGGCTGGGCCGGAAGCCGGCGGTGCTGCTGATGTGCGTTGTCTCGGTGGTGGCCTGCCTGGGGTTTCTGCGAACCGCCGGCAGTTTCAGCGCGCTGCTGCTGGGGCTGTGTCTGGCTGCGTTTGCCTATGGCGGTTACCTCGCGCTGATGCCGGCTTATACGGCGGACTTCTTCGGCCCGAAAAACGTGGGCGCCAACTACGGCCTCGTGTTTTCGGCCTGGGGGCTGTGCGGATTTCTGGTGCCGGGCTACTTTGCGGGAATCATGGATCGCGCGCGGCAGGCCGGCGACCTCGCCGCGGGCTACAACGAGGTCTATTGGAAGCTGGCGGTGATTGCGTTGGCCGGGGCGGCCGCGGCCGCCATGCTGCGGCCGCCCCGGGCGGAGTCGTGAATCTTTGGGACTTCTGATGGATTGCGGGTACGGTTTTCGCCTATTCGTGATAGAGATCTAAGTTATGAACTTTGCGCCCTTCCTCTCGGCTTCTTCCCCAATGGCTGGCGGTATCCCCGCCGGTATGCAGATGGGGGGCTATCAACCGCCCCCGCAGGGCGGCTACCCGCCGCCCCAGCAGCCGTATCAGCCCAGCAGCATGCCGAACAACGTGGCCGCCACGCTTTGCTATGCGCTCGGTATCATCACCGGCGTTCTGTTTCTATTTCTCGAGCCGTACAACCGCGACCGCAGCATCCGCTTTCACGCCTGGCAGTCGATCTTTACTTTTGGGGGCGCCTTTGCTTTGCAGATTGGACTTTCGATCATGGGCCTGATCGCCACCCGCATCTTCGGCCTGCTCGGGTTTTTGGTCGGCCTGGTGAGCTTCGGTGTCAGTCTGCTGACGCTGGGTTTGTGGATCTTCCTGATGGTCAAGGCGTACCAGGGCGAGCGGTTCTCGCTGCCGGTGATCGGTCCGCTGGCGGAACAAAAAGCGTAGCCGGATCGCCGCTTGCCGCGTCACTCTATCGTGGGAATTCGCCTTTCTGTTTCTTTCCTTCTGGCTTTGGGCCTGCTGCCGGCCCAAAGCGCGAGCTCTTCGCTGCCCCGCATCGGGATTATTGACTTCTTCGGCGTCCGCAAGGCCAGCGTCGAACGCCTGAAGAAGGCGCTCGAAGTGACTGAGGGAAGTCCGCTTCCGCGCTCGAAGAGTGAGGCGGAAGAGCGGATGGAACTCGTCAACGGGGTGGTCCGCGCGCGTCTGGAAGCGGTTTGCTGCGAAAACGGCAAGGCGGTCTTGTATGTTGGGGTCGAAGAGCGCGGCGCGCCGGCCTTCAACTACCGCGAGGCCCCGGAGGGCACGGCCAAGCTTCCGGAGCCGGTGGTGGACGCTTACCTCGACTTCTTCGCCAAACTGCAAACGGCGATCCGGCAGGGCGACCTGGTTGAAGACCTGACGCGAGGCCACAGCATCATGGCCAACCGCGAGGCGCAGGCGGCCCAGTTGAAATTCCTGCCGCTGGCCGCCGAGCACGAAGGGATTCTGCGTGAGGTGCTGCGCACGAGCGCCGATGAGGTAGAGCGCGCCATGGCCGCTTATGTCATCGCCTACGTCCCCAAGAAGGCCACCGTGGTCAACGACCTGCAGTACGCCCTGCAGGACCCCGACGACGGCGTGCGCAACAACGCCATGCGGTCGCTGCTGGGGCTGACCATTCTCAGCGAGAAGCTTCCGGAGCTTGGCCTCAAGGTCAGCGCCACCTGGTTTGTGGAGCATCTGAACTCCGTCGCCTGGAGCGACCGGAACAAGGCCGCGACGGCTCTGTTGACGCTGACCGAAAAGCGCGATCCCGCGCTGCTCGGTATGCTGCGGGAACGCGCCCTTGACGCCCTGATCGACATGGCCCGCTGGCGCCATCTGAGCCACGCCCTGCCGGGCTACATCCTGCTCGGGCGGGTGGCCGGTATCGAAGAGGCGCGCCTGCAGACAGCCTGGAGCGAGGGCAAACACCAGCCGCTCACTGAAGAGATGATCCGCGACCTGACCCGGAAGAAGAAGTAGCGGCTAGCGCAGCTTCTGCTGTTTCAGGTAGGCAATCAGCGCTGCCGGATCGTCGGTGATGATCGCGTCTACTTTCGCGGCGACCAGCTGGTCCCAGTCGGCCGGGGTGTTGGCCGTCCACGGAATCACCTGCAGGCCGGCCGCGTGTGCCGCGGCCACTTTTTCGGGGGTTACGGTGGGGTAGAGGGGGCTGACGATGGTGGCTTTGGCCGCCCGGGCGGCCTCGACGTAATCGCGGCCGGCTTCTTCGCGCCGGGCCGGCAGCAGAGCGCTGCGCCGGATCTGCGGCGCCAGCCGCTCCATGGCGAGCAGCGTCCGGTAGTCGAAGCTCTGCAGGATGACCCGCGGGGCGAGGCCGTGGCGGTTGATGACGGCCAGCACGAGACGGGCGAACTCCTCCGGTTCCGGGGCCCAGTCCGGATGCGCCGGCGTCATTTTGGTTTCGATGTTGAACTCGACGCGGGCGGCCTTGGCGAGCGTGAAGACGGCATCGAGCGTCGGCACGCGCGTGCCGGGTACGGCCTGCTGGCCGGGAAACTGCGGATTGGCCCGGGCGCCGCAGTCCCAGCGCTGGAGCTCGGCCAGGGTCATCCGGCGAATCACCCGCTCGGCCCCGGCCGGACCTTCGCAATAGGCCGGGTTCATCGTCGCATCGTGCGAGACGACGACGATGTTGTCCTTGGTCACGGCCAGATCGAGTTCGAGCACATCGACGCCCGCGGCGAGGGCGTATTCGAAGGCCGGGAGCGTGTTTTCCGGCCGCGCCGCCCGCGCGCCGCGGTGGCCGTGAACCTGAATCTGCGCTGTCATCGTGGCCGCCATGAGCAACAGTAGAATGGAAGTTCGCAAGCCTTCAATCTAACAGTCTCAGATTGCAATCGCGTAACGATCCGCCCCGTTCCTCTACCACTTTCATGAATCGCCGCCAAGCCCTCGCCCTCACCGCTCTCAGCTACTCCCGTATCCTCGGCGCCAACGATCGCCTGCGCATGGGCTTTATCGGCCTCGGCAACCGCGGTGATCAGGTGCACGATGGCTTTCTCGAGTTCGGCGATGCGGTCACCACGGCCATCTGCGACCTCCGCGACGACTACCTCGACCTGGCGGCCCGCAAATCCCGCGCCACGCCGGCGCGCTACAAGGACTATCGGAAGCTGCTCGAAGACCGCAACGTCGACGCCGTCGCCATCGCCACGCCCGACCACTGGCACGCCCTCATGATGATCGACGCCTGCCGCGCCGGCAAGGACGTTTATGTCGAAAAGCCGCTCTCGCTCACCGTGGCCGAGGGGCGCCGGATGGTCCAGGTGGCCGCCGAGACGAAGCGCATTGTGCAGGTGGGCATCCAGCGCCGCAGTTCGAAGATGCTCCAGGAGGCCGTCGCCTACTTGCGGGGCGGGGAACTGGGCCACATCACCGTCGCCCGCGGCTTCCACGTGCAGAACGAAGCCCCGAACGGTATCGGCCTGGCGCCCGATAGCGCGCCGCCCGATGCCGCGATGTGGGAGCAGTGGCTCGGCCCGGCGCCCAAGGTGCCGTATAACCGCAACCGCTCCTTTTACAACTTCCGCTGGTTTTATGATTACTCCGGCGGCCAGATCACCAACTTCGGCGTGCACTACATGGATATGCTGCGCTGGGCCTGCCAGAAGCGTTCGCCGCGCTCGGTGGTCGCCATGGGCGGGCGGTACGCCGTGCGGGACAACCGCGAGGTTCCCGATACCTGCGAGGTGCTGTGGGACTTCGGCGACATGATGATGGTCTTTGTGCAGTACAACGCCAACGCCGCCCCCGCCGTGGCCGCCCGCGGTGCGGAAATGGAGATCCGCGGCACCAAAGGCACCATGTATATCTACAGCAACAAATGGGAGGTGGTGCCCGAGCGTTACACTGACCTGCTGTTCGGCCAGCGCACTCCGCTCGACCGGGAGAGCGAGCGAGGCTACAACCCGTCGAAGAGGGCCACCATTACCGCCCGCAGCATGGAGGGCGCGAGTTCGACGCCGCCCCACGTGCGCAATTTTATCGACGCCGTCAAGGCACGCGTGGCGCCGAACTGCCCGGTGGAGGAGGGGCATCTGTCGACGGCGAATACGATCCTCGGCCACATCTCGCTCCGGACACGGGCGTTGCTCGATTGGGACGGCAGCGCCGAGCGATTCACCAACAACGAGGCCGCCAACAAGCTGCTCAGCTACAAGTACCGGGCGCCTTACCGCCTCGGCTGAGAGGCGGGCGCCGGGCGTTCGAGCGGCACATCGCACTGGCAGCAATCGCTGCAGCGACTGCACTTCAGGCACCGGTGCAGAGCGCAGGAGTCTTTCGTGCACCAGACGCAAAGGTCACGCGAAGGTTCTCCGCAGATCGCGCAGGAGAACAGCAGCGGGGCGGGGTTCAATCCTTGGCCCCTTTGGCCGCCGCGGCCGGTTTCTTGGCCGGGGGCGGCTGCTTGCTCAGGATGCTCCGGCAGCGCTGCGCCTCGGTATCCATGACGTGTAATTCGGATTCGTGGGCGGCGGCGAGGTCCTTCATGTACTGCTCGAGAAAATCCCGGTTGGCGGAGTTCTCATTGGCGATGCCCATCAGGAGGTCCGCCACGGCGGGGTTCTGGTAGCGGCGTACGCCCGCCGCGAGCGAATTGAGCAGTTGCTCCATGCCTTGCAGGCGAAAGTAGGTGTCCATGGCCAGGGTGAGCCGGTTCGGATCCCGGGCCAGCCGCTCGGCCGAGGTTTGCAGGTAGCCGACCGCTTTGCGCGTGTTCTGCCACTGCTGCACGTAAGCCGCGGGGGCGCCATTCTCCTTCCATGCCTCCGGGTTCAACTCTCCGAGCACCGGTTGCAGCCGATTCGCCGTGGTCACCAGCGCGGCCAGCTGTTTGCGGGTCTCCCATTCGGGCGGCAGACCAGCCTGGGCCCAGGCGAGCCTGGTGACGAACAGCCCGGTCAGCAGGGAGTAGAAGAGGATTCGTTGACGCACGATTCCAGTTTACAGAGGAGGAGGCGGCGGCGGCGGGGGCGGCGTCGCTTCCGTATCGGCGGGACGGCCGCCGCCCGCCGGGACTCCACCCGTTGGAGAGCCGCCGCCACGGGGCACCCGCAACATGATGTTGTAGTAGGCGTCGGTAGCCGCCTGCAGGGTGCGCCGCAGAGCGCCACCTTTGTCGAAACTCTTCTGCGCCAGCGGCTGGTTCTTATAAACGCGGACATACTCGCCCGCGTTGAGCAGTTTTGGCTCGCTCGGGGGCATCAGGGAGTGGCGTACGGCCACTTGACCTTCATCCACCGTTACCAGCGTGGTCGCGTCCTGGTCTTCGATCTGCACGTCGAAAATCGTACCGCGCACCGAAATCACCGCCGTTGGGGTTGTCACCCGGTTCGGGTTCGGCTGGCCGCCGAACTTCTGGATGTGCACCTTGACGCGGCCGAGATAGAGATCGAGCAGGTCCTTCCACCCGCCGGCGTTGTTCCGGAAGATGACGCGCGAGTTCGGGTAGACCTCGAAGGTGCTGCCATCGCTCACCTCAAAAACGGCAAAGCCGTCAGCCCCGGTGACGATGACCTGCCGGAGATTCACCCAGTCACCCGCCTGCAGCGCCCAGGGTGTGTTGTCTTTGAGAACCGAGACCTGTCCGCTGCTCTGCATGACCCTCGCCGAGCGCTCCCGTTCCGGAGAGAACAGCGAAGGCGCCTGCGCAAACGATAGCCCTACGCAGACCGCGCAGAGGGCGGCGAGTCGGAGCGAGGGCGGAGCTAGCAGCAGGTGCATACACGTAGACGGCAACCCGGAGACCGGATTCCGCTTCTTTAAGAGTACCACGAAGCGGCCCGTCCTTAGAATGCCACGCTATTTGCAGAGCAAATGGAAGCCCACTGGGGACAAACCGGCAAAATGCTCTCTAAATCAATAGGTTTGGCCTAGTCCGGTCGATAGATATGAGTAGAATGGAACCAAGGCCTGAGTCAGGCGGAAACATTGCGTTGCAATCCATGCGCCGAGTAACCTTCATCCTGGTCCTTTGGCTGGCGCTCACCGGAGTCTCGCCGGCGCAGTGGCGCCGCCTTGGGAACACGGCTGTCGATCTTCAGTTGTCCGGTCTGGCTACCGGTCCGATGGATCGCGTCGAGTTCCGGAGCGACGACGGTCGGCTATTTGCCCGCGCGAGCGCCGGCCAGTGGTTTTCGACGGTGGACTTTGAAACCTGGAAGGTCGAGGCCGGCGAGCCGGCCGCCAGTCGGCTGCCGGTCCCGATTCCGGACCGGTTGCCGGAACCCGGGGCCGTGCTGCGGGCGAGTGGAGCACGCGGGGTTATTTACGCGGCCGGGCGGCATGTCTGGCGGTCGGACGATGGGGGGCGTTCGTGGAACAATTTGACTGCGTGGCGTCAAACCTCTCTGCTTGGGGCGCCGGCGGCCGATCTCGCGGTGGCGGCCAACGACCCGGCGTCGATTGCCGTAGCCACCGGTACGGGCATCTGGCGTTCGGCCGACAGCGGCCTCACCTGGACGAGTTGCAACGCGGCGCTGCCCCATCTGCCGGTTCGCCGGATTGAATCGCTGCCCCGCGGGGCGCGGGGAGCAACGATCAGTTTTCTCTCCCCCGCCGCTACCGCCGGGCCCGATGCCTCCTACGAATGGCAGCCCGGCGAGCGGATTGCCTGGCGGCTCGCCGAGGGCCCGTCTTCCGGCGCGGCGCGACGCGAACTTTCCCGCCGTCTCGGCGCTAGCGTGACCGTGCTCGAAACGCAGGGCGAGTGGGCTTACGCCGGCTCGGCCGATGGCCGTTTGTGGACTTCCTTTAACCGCGGCGCGGACTGGGCGTTGCCCGCGTTTCAGCCCGGCGCCGCCGTCGAGGCGCTCGTCGTCGATGAACGGGATCCGCGCCGGGCGCTGGCGGTCTTCAGCCGTCGGGCCAACCGCTCCGACCTGGCCCCGCCGCGCACGGTTGTTCTCCGCACTCTCAACGGCGGGCTGTACTGGGACGACATTACGTCCAACCTCCCGGAAGTGGCCGCCTTTGGCGTGGCTGCCGACTTCTCCGCGCGCGCCGTCTACGTGGCCACTCTCGGGGGCATCTACCAGGCCGATCTCGCCGCGCCGTCCTGGACGCGCCTGTCGGGTGGTGGTCTGCCGGCCGCTCCGGTGCTCGATGTCCGGCTGGATCCGGCCGGTAATCAACTCTACGCCGCCGTCTACGGCTTTGGCGTCTACACCGTGATTGCTCCGCACCGCAACCGGGATCTCCGCGTGGTTCACGCGGCCGATTACGCTGTTCGCCCGGCCGCTCCGGGAGCGCTGCTGAGCATTCTGGGTGCTCCGGTTACCGAAGTCACCGCCGGGGGCCGCCCTGCGGCGGTGCTGCCTTCCCCGGCGGCCGAAACCCATATTCAACTCCCCTACGATTTGGCCGGCAACGGGGTGGCGCTCTCATTTCTCGCCGCCAACCAGCGGGTCTCGCTCGGTCTCACCCTGCAGCCCGCCGCCCCGGCCATTTTTGTCGACCCCGATGGCACCCCGCTGGCGCTCGACGCCGAATCCGGCGTCCTGCTCGACGCCCGGAATCCGGCTCGCGCCGCCTCGACCGTGCAGTTTCTGCTCAGCGGCCTCGGCCGCGTCTCGCCGGATTGGCCCGTCGGCCAGCCGGCGCCGCTCGACAACCTGCCGCGCGTCGTGGCCGGGGTGAAGGCCTATCTCGATGGCGTTCCCCTCGAAGTGCTCCGCGCTACGCTGGCGCCCGGGTATATTGGCTTTTATCTGGTCGAGGTCCGTCTGCCCGCTCTGGTCAACCGTGGACCGGCGGAGTTTCACGTCGAGGCTGGAAACGCGAGCAGTAATCGGGTGCGTCTTCACCTCGACCCGTAAGCTGATATAAAAGGAAACTTCTGTGCGCTATCGTGTCTTTCTCCTCCCCCTGCTTCCGGCCCTGTTCGGGGCCTCGCTCCTGGTCGGTCAAACCCCGCCGGAAAAAAAGACGCCCAAACTGGCTCCCTACTATCCAACTCCTGAGGTGATCGTCGAGAAGATGCTGCAGTTGGGCGCCGTCAAAAAGGGGGAAAAGGTCTTCGATCTCGGTAGCGGTGACGGCCGGATTGTGATCATCGCCGCCGAGAAGTTCGGCGCCAATGCCGTGGGCGTAGAGTTCGATAAAGACCTCTATCAGCAGAGTTCGGACCGGATCCGGAAGCTGGGCCTGTCTGACCGCGCGCGGATCATCCATGGCGATCTGCTCGAACAGGATTACACCAGCGCTGATGTCATCACCGTCTATCTGCTGCCGGTTTCGAACGAGAAAGTGCGTCCGCTGCTCGAAAGGCAGTTGAAAAAAGGTGCCCGGATCGTAGCCCACGACTTTACGGTTGCCGGCTGGACCCCCGAAAAAGAGGTTTCGATCGACGATGACGGCGAGGGCCGCAGCCATACCCTCTACCTGTATCGACGCCCGTAGGCGTCCCCGTGTCTTCCCGTGGCCACCTTCCCTTCAGAAAAGCCCATCGTTGCCGATTCAATCCTGCCGGCCTTCCACTGGACGCGGGCTTTTGCCCTGGTGCGGTTGACGCTGGCGCTCGGCTGCCTCGCGCTGGCGCTTCCCGGACCGGGCCGCTGGATCGGACTCTGGGCTGCTTTTGCCGGTTATGCCGCTCTCCTGGTGCTCTGGCGGCGGATGGACGGGCCACTGCCTTGCGTTCGGCTGCTGATTGACTCCACATTCCTGCTCCTGTGCGCCGCCCTGCCACAGCCCTACGTCTCCGCCGTGACGGCGCTGTTTTACCTGTTTGTCCTGCTGGCTGCTACGCTGTTGCACACGATGCGGGATGTGGTGATCGTTGCGTTGCTGACGATCGGGTTTTTCTATGCTGTCCGTCCCGCCGAGATGGTCGCCTTTCCTCCCGCCCTCCTGTTAGGAGGTATCGCCGTGGCCGCGGCGGCGCTTCAGAAAAAGGCGCTGCAGGAGCGGCTGGCGGCCGCCGCCCGGCAGGCGGTTATGTCCCGCTCCGAGGTTGAACATGCCCGCGAAGACGAGCGCCAGCGTATGGCCGCCGATTTCCACGATGGGCCCCTGCAGAGCTTCGTCGGCCTGCAAATGCGCCTCGAAGTTGTTCGCAAACTCCTCGAACGTAACCCGAATCTGGCCCGCGAGGAGATCATCCAGATCCAGGAACTGCTCAAAACGCAGGCCGCCGAGCTCCGGACCTTCGTCCGCAGCATGCGGCCGGTGGAGGTTGATGGCGCGGGCCTTGTGCCCTCTCTCCGCAAACTGGTTGAAGGCTTCGGCAAGGAGAGCGGCATCTCGACGAGTTTCGTCGGTGGGAACACGCGCGTGAGCCCCGACTCGCAGACCTCGCTCGAGGTCCTCCAGGTTGTCCGCGAAGCCCTTCACAACGTCCAGAAACACTCGAAAGCCTCCCGGGTCACCGTTGGCGTTGGCCGCGAAGGCCACGCGCTTGAGCTGTCGATCGAAGACGACGGCACCGGCTTCCCCTTCAGCGGAGCTTACACCCTCGAAGAGCTCGAACTCCTCCGGCTTGGCCCCGTCTCGATTCGTCGCCGCGTGCGCAACCTCGGCGGAGAACTGCTGCTCGACTCTCAGCCCGGCAAAGGCGCGTCGCTCAAGATCCGCGTCCCCTTATGAGGCTGGCCGCGCTCGTCTTTTGCCTTTTCCTCGCCGCCTGCGGCCGGTACGGCGACTTCTCGCTTCCGCCGCCGGCCGGCGACCTACAGCCCGTGCAGTGGCGCTGGGAGGACTCAGGCTCCCCGGTTCTCGGTCCCGGCCCGGCCGGCAGCTTCGATAGCATCGACGCCCTGAACCCATCGATTGTTGCCATCGGGAACCAGCTTTGGAATTTCTACTCCGGCTGGGACGGCCGCCAGTGGCGCACCGGACTGGCCACCAGCACCGATGGCGGAGGCACCTGGAGCCGCCACCCCACCCCGCTGCTTACCCCCGACCCCGCTGCCGGCGAAGGCACCTACATCAGCGCCAACGGCGCTACCCTCCACCACCAGGGCCAGTTCCTCCACTGGTATCAGGCCGGCGACCCGCCCCAGATCGCCCTCGCCACCAGCCCGGACGGCCTGCGCTGGACCCGTCACGGCATCGTTCTCCCGCGCGGCCCCCGTGGAGCCTGGGACGAACGCGGCGTCGCCGATCCCTACGTTGTCACCGCCGGCGGCCGACTCTACCTCTTCCACCTCGGCCAGGACCGCGCCCGTCGCCAGCGCCTCGGCGTTGCCGTCTCCGCCGACGCCGGCCGCACCTGGACCAAGTTCCGCGCCAATCCCATCCTCGAAATCGGCGCCCCCGGCCGCTTCGACTCCCTCGGCCTCGGCGAGCCCGCCGTCTGGACCTCCCACGGTCGTTGGTGGATGCTCTACACCGGACGCGACCGCGCCGAACGTCGTAAGATTGGCCTCGCTGTCTCCTCCGATGGCATCCGCTGGCAGCGCACGAGCGAAAACGCCCTCATCGTCGGCCAGGCCGCCTGGAACTCCCAGGTCGTCTGCGACCCCGAAATCCTACCTCTGCCCGATGGTAGCCTCCGGGTCTGGTACGGCGGCGGCGATGCCCCGCAACCAGCCGAAAACCTCCACGGCCACATCGGCCTCGGCCGGCTGCTCCCCCGTTAAGCGGCCAGCCGGCCCGGCAGCACGTCGAGCCGCTCGCCCGCCGCGTTGGGTTCAAAACGGACCACCGTCCGCGGCGCCACTCGGCCTTCGGCCACCAGCGCGGCCAAGGGCTGCATTACAAACCGGTGCATCGTCCGCTTCAACTCCCGGGCCCCGTACTCGACGCTCGTCCCGTGCCGCAGCAGGAACTGCCGCGTCCGCTTCGGCACCTCCACCTGAAAACTCCGCTCGCCCAGCCGCCGGTCCAAATGCTCCTGCAGGCTCCGCACCTGCAGATCCAGAATCTTATCGAGCGCCACCGCGTCCAGCGACTGATAGGTCAACATCAGATCAATCCGGTTGATGAACTCCGGCGAGAACTTTCGCTTCACCGCCGCTACCGCCACCGTCTCCAGTCGCTTGGCCGCGCTTCGCCCGCCGTCGATTGCCGCTACGGCCGCACTCGCCGCCGGCCGCACCGTCGCCGTCTCCAAGCCAAACTCCGGCCGCAGCTCCCGCGCCATCTCCCGCGCCCCCAGGTTGCTCGTCAGAAAGATCAGCGACCGCTCAAAGTTCACCGTCGAGTTGTCCCCCAGCCGCAGCGTCGCCTTATCCAGCACGCCCAACAGCAGCCGCTGCAGCGAACCGGCCGCTTTCTCAATCTCGTCAAACAGGACAATCGAAAGATTATTCTGCTCGCTCATCACCGCGTTCAGCTTCACCTGCGTCAACATCGGCTGCGTCTCGCGATGGCCCAAATATCCCGGCGGCGCCCCGATCAGCTTGGCCACCTCGTGCTCCATCTGATACTCCCCGCAGTCCACCCGCAGCACATTCTTCGCACTGCCGTGCAGCACCTCCGCCAGCGCTTCCACGGTCCGCGTCTTCCCCGTGCCCGTCGGTCCCAGCAGGAGGAAAACCCCAATGGGCCGTCCCTCTGGCGACAATCCGGCCTGATACATCTGAATGTAGGGGATGATCGCGTCCAGACTCTCCGGCTGACCGATAACACGCTCAGCGAGTTCAGCCGCCATCCTGGCGCCGCGGGGATTCAGCGCGGTCTTTTTCTTGCGTGCAGGCAGTAGGTTCTTCACGATTCAAACTATACACCCACGCCACCAAATAACCCGGTCGGAAAGCGCTCTGAAATGGTCACTTTGCGAAACAAAGTGACGACTTTATCTGTCGAAGAATGAATAAGTTGCGTTAGCAATTCGCTCACTGGAGCGCCCATCGCCATATGGGTTGTGAACGAGTGCCATCGCCTCGCGGATTTTCGGGTCATCGAGCAGCCGGTTGGCCTCGGTCAGGATCTTTGCCCGGTCCGTTCCCACCAGCTTCACCGTCCCCGCCGCCACCGCCTCCGGCCGCTCGGTCTTCTCGCGCAAAACCAGAATCGGCTTGCCGAGTGAAGGACCCTCCTCCTGCACCCCGCCCGAGTCGGTGATCAACAGATAGGCGCGCCGCATCAGATCCACGAACGGTACGTAATCCAAGGGAGCAATGCGATGGATGTTCGGCCGGTGAGCCAGCAGCCGGTTGACCGGATCCTGCACGTTCGGGTTCGGGTGCACCGGGTAGACAATCGCCACGTCGGGCCTTCCGGCTAACTCCGCCAGCGCCTCGCAGATCTGCGTAAAGCCAGCGCCAAAGCTCTCCCGCCGGTGCGCCGTGACCACGATCAGCTTCTTTGCCGGGTCCAGCCAGCTCCAATCCATCCCGGTGGTCATCGTCCCCTCTTCGAGACCCCGCTTGACGTGCAATACGGCGTCGATGCCTGTATTCCCGGTCACCCAAATCCGGTTCTCCGGTACGCTCTCCCGCCGCAGATTCTCCGCCGCCCAGGCCGTGGCCGCAAAGTGCAGCTCCGCCATTCTCCCGGTCAGCACCCGGTTCATCTCTTCGGGAAACGGCTGCGCCGGGTCGCCCGTGCGCAGGCCGGCTTCGATGTGCGCCAGCGGCACCCGGGCATAAAAAGCCGCCAGCGCCCCGCACAATGTGGTTGTCGTATCGCCCTGCACGAAGACGATCTCCGGTCTCCAGCCGTCCGTTCCAGTCAGCACGGGCTCCAGGGCAGCCATCATGCGGGCTGTCGATTGGAACAGCGTCTGGCCGGGCTGCATCAGGTTCAGGTCGTAGTCCGGCTTCACCCGGAAGGCGCCCAGCACCTGATCGAGCATCCCCCGGTGCTGCGCCGTCACGCAAACCCTCACGTCGAAACGCTCTGGCTGGCTCTGAAACTGGAGCACCACCGGACATAGCTTGATCGCCTCCGGCCGGGTGCCAAACAGGAAAAGAACGCGGACGGACTGCATGGGGACCGGCCTACTTGTGCCGATACGTGATGCGACCCTTGGTCAGATCGTACGGGGACATCTCAAGTGTCACCCGGTCACCCGCCAACACCCGAATCCGGTTGCGGCGCAATTTACCAGCCAGGTGGGCCAGCACAATCTTCTCCTGGTCCAACTGCACACTGAACAATCCACTGGGAAACTTTTCAACAACGGTGCCGGTGACTTCGATGCTATCTTCTTTACTCATTCGCCTCTCAAGTTTCCAGTATAGTCCCAAAAAATTTGCCCGGGTGAACGATCCGGATCCTGCACGGCCATCCCGTATAATGAAATCCAGACGTACCCCTTGCAAGGCAAACGAATTCTCATCACCGGGGCCGGTCGCGGTATCGGCAAGCGCCTCGCCATCGGACTCGCTTCGAAAGGCGCCACAGTTGGTTTAGTCGCCCGCACCAAGGCCGAAATCGACCTCACCCATCTCGAAATTCAGCACGCCGGCGGCGTCTCGCTCCGGCTCCCCGGTGATGTCCGTGAACTCGACCGCATGGTCATGGCGGCGGAGCGTATGCGGGCGAGCTTTGGCGGCACCGACATTCTCATCTGCGCCGCCGGGGTCCAGGGGCCCATTGGCCGCATGCACGAAGCCGAGACCCGCGCCTGGCGCGAAACCTTCGAAACCAACGTCTTCGGTGTCATGCACGCCTGCCGCGCCGTCCTCCCGGAAATGGTCCAGCGCCGCGCCGGCAAAATCATCGTCGTCTCCGGCGGCGGCTCCCTCACGCCGCGCCCCCACTTCTCGGCCTACGCGGCTTCAAAGGCCGCCGTCGTCCGGTTTGTCGAAACCATTGCCGCCGAATATGCCGAACAGAACGTTCAGGCGAACTGTCTCGCCCCCGGCGGTACTTACACGAACATGACCGACGAGATCCTCGCCGCGGGCGAGGAACGGGCCGGCTGGAAGGAGATCGAAGACGCCCGCCAAGTCCGCCTGACCGGTGGCGTCCCCCTCGAAAAACAGCTCCAATTGGCCATTTTTCTCGCCAGCGAAGATTCCAATCACGTCTCCGGCAAGTTACTCCGCTACGACGATGACTGGAGGAAACTCGCCCGTGGCTCCGTTAGTCCCGAGTTATACACCTTACGGCGCGTCACCAAGAGCTGAAACTCACGGCAGTGGCGCCGCGCTCTGCTCCGGCGTCGTCACGCCCGGCGGCAACTCCAGAATTCGAATGTTCCGGAAGTGAATTTTGGCGCCCTCGCTCTCCAAACACAAATAGCCTTTCTTTTGCGAAGACTTGGCGATTCCGTTCACAAACTTGCCGTTGATCGCCAGTTTGATCACCCCGTCAACCGCCACCACATCGTAAGTGTTCCACTGTCCCCGCGGCAGACAGCGCATCTCCACCGACCGGCTCCGCGCGGCTCGCGGATTGTCCGCCACCGTCGTTACCCCGCCCACCCCGAACAGCTCCCCGCTCACGTAGGAATCGGTCGGCATCACGCCATCGCGCATGTTCAGCTTCGGCCAGTCGAGCTCCAGCATCTGCACCTCCACCCCGTCCGGCAACCGGTTCTTTTCGCCCGGCCGGGCCCCGCTCCAGACAAACACCCCGCTGTTGCCGCCCGGTTCCGTATGCATCCACTCGATGTGGAGAATGAAGTTCTCATACATCCGGTCGCTCCGCATCACCCCGATCGGCTTGCCCTTGCAAATCAGCTCTCCGTTCTCCACCGACCACGTATCCGGGTCCGTGTTCACATTCACCCATCCCGTCAGATCCTTCCCGTTAAACAGGTCCCGGAAAGCCAACGGCGGGTCCGCCCCCCAGGCGAGTGCCGCGCAAAAGAAAACAGTCAGCAGTTTCATTGTTACCTACGATAATAGGTCATGCGGCGTTTGGCTACCCTCCTGTCCGTTCTTGTCCTCCTCTGTCTTCCCGCCCGCACCCTCGATCGCGCCGAATTCGCTGCCCTCATCGCCCAACTCTCCGAGCCCGAAGGCTACTTCGATACCGACAACCTCATCTCGAACGAGTCCACCTTCCTCACCGTTGCCGGCCATCTCCGCGCTCTCCCGCGCGGCGGCGCCTATCTCGGCGTCGGCCCCGACCAGAATTACTCCTACATCGCGCTCCTCCGCCCCCAAGTCGCCTTCCTCGTCGATATCCGCCGCGGTAACCTGCTCGAACACCTCCTCTTCCGGGACCTGTTCGCCCGTTCCCGCAACCGCCTCGAATACCTCTGCCTCCTGCTCGGCCGCGCCATCCCCGCCGACCTACCCGCCTGGGACCCCAAGCCCGTCGCCGACCTCGTCCGCTATCTTGACCACGCCCCCCGGCAACGCCAGACGCCCGCCCTTGCCGACCCCGGCCTCCCGCTCTCCCCCGCCGACCGCCAAACCATCACCTCCTTCCACCAGCGCTTTGAGGCCGACGGCCTCGACCTCCGCTTCAACTCCCACGGCCGCGAACCCCGACCCTATTACCCCCGGTTCCGCGATCTCGTTCTCGCCACCGACTCGGCCGGCCAACCCGCCAGCTACCTCTCCCGCGAAGAGGACTTCCGCTATCTGCAGCGTATGCATCGCGAAAACCGTATTCTCCCCGTTACCGGCAACCTGGCCGGCGAAAAATCGCTCCGCGCCATCGCCACCTATCTCCGCCGCGAGAAGCTTTCCCTTACTGCGATCTACACCTCCAACGTCGAACAGTACTTGTCCCGGGGCGGGGATCTCGCCCGCTTCGCCGCTAACCTCGACGCCTTCCCCCGTGCCCCGGGCGCGCTCCTGATCCGTAGCGGCATGGGTCCCTACGCTCGCGGCAACTCCTACAGCGATCAACTCGTGCAGTCCCTCGACGACTTCCTTGCCGGCTACGCCGAGGGCCGCCTCCGCAACTTCGCCGACATCATTCGGGGGAGCCGGCCCTAATCTCCCCCGGAGCAGCGTCTCGCCGCCATGCGCTTTGCGGCCCGGGCGTCAACGGTACTGGCGTTGCCTGGCGATGCTCTGGACAAATCGGCAAATCAGCACCGACTCGGCCAGCCTTCCGAGCGAAGTCGTCTTCCGCGCCCAACCGCTCCTCGCCGCCGAAACGCTTGGGGCGGGCCTTGCTCCACCGCCTCGAGTACCGTTCCTTGGCGCAAGGGCGCGAGAAAGAGGCTCGCGTCCCGTTTTGCGGCGGTGCGGGGCAGGCCGGCGAACCGGGATTGCGAGCGCCGCAAACCGTAGCCGGAGCTTTGGCTCCGCGAGCGACTACGAAGAGCGGAAACAGGAGCGTGGCCTGGGGCACTACGGGGGCGCCGTGGGCATCCCGTTCGCCAGAGTGCCGGCAGGGCGGCTTCCCGGCCATCAACGGCGTTCTCCCGGCAACGGCTGTTTTTGCGGCGGCCAATCTGAAATGGCCCGAGGTAGCCACCTTATCGTTCACGCCGAAGGAATGGCGCTGATGACCGGTTCCGAGTACGTCGGCAGCACCGGCTTGATTCTCATGGCTATGAGCCTGGGGACGATTCCGTCGAAATCTTCCGGCTGTGCCTTTGCGGTTGGGGTGGTGTCTCCGGGACGGATCGCGGGTGTGGATGGGGCGTTATGGCGCGTTACGGGGGATGGGAAAGGGCCGGGGGGAAGGTCGGGAGCCTGGTGCGGTTTCGGCGAGGGCGCCGAGGGCGGTAGCGGTGGTGAAGACGCCATCGTGATCGAGGTAGCAGGGCCCGGAGGCGAGTTTGCTCCAGGGCTCGCGGCAGGCCGGGTCCGGAAGGCGGAGCCAGGCGCCGGGCTCCCAGGAGCCGTCGGGCCGTTGGAGGCGGGCCAGGGCGTCCTGCTGGGCGGCGAAGGAGAGACCGAGTTCGCGGCGGGTAAGGACGAGCAGCGCCTGTTCGAAGGCGCCGGTGGGGCTCCAGCCGGTGATGGCGTCGAGGAGGCGCTGGCGGGGGGCGGGGGGCAGGTGGGGGCCGAAGACGCGGGCAACCCACCAGGTGGGGTAGAGGGGAGAGACCCACCAGTAGCCGTTCCAGAGGCCATCGGGGCGCTGCCGGCCGAGAAGCCAGGCAAGGGTGCGGGCGGGGTCGGGCGGGGAGAGGCACTCGGCGACGACGGGGGTAACGTCGACGGTACTTTCGCACCAGGCGCCGCCGGGCGGGGTGCCAGGCGGGTAGGTGGCGACGCCCCCGTCGTCACGATAGCAGGAAGCGAGGAAGCGGCGGACATCGACGGGGCGGCCGGCCCGGGCGAGGGCGAGGGCGGCGAGGGCGGTGGAGTCGGCGTCTTCGGGGGTGGTGGCGTTGTAGCCCCAGGCACCGTGGGGGCCGCGGAGGGCCGCGAGATCTTCGCAGCCGAGTCCGGTGTGGAAGGCAACGTAGGCGGTGACCCAGTGGTCGGCGGGGCCGACGGGGAGGGCGAAGCCGGACCAGCCGCCGGCGGGGTGGCGGCGGGCGGCGAGCCAGGCGAGGCCGGCGCGGGAGACCTCCGGCCGGTTGGGGTTCGCGGCCCGGCGGGAAAGGCGGGGGCGGGCGGGGGGGAGAGCGGGGGCAGGGGGTTCGAGGTAGATGTTGGCCCGGCGGGTGCCGGAGGGGTCGGTGCGGAGGCCGATGAGGCGATGGATGGTGGGTTGGTGGCCGGGAGGGGCGAGGGCGGCGAGGGCGTCTTCGTAGGGCCCGGCGGGGATGGCCATGCGGTGGAGGAGCTGGCGGACGCGGGCGGCGGTGGTTTGCTCCGTGGGGCTTGGCCGGTTGAGTTCGAGTTCGGTTTTGAGGGCGGGGGGGCGGTCGCCCGGGGGGAATTCGAGCGAGACGACGATGGCGCCCGGGGGGGCGGGAGTTCGGGAGGGAGGGGCGAAGATTTCGAGCAGGAGGCGGGCGTGTTCTTCGGCGTGGGGGTAGCCGCAGGCCAGATACCAGCGGGAGAGCCAGGAGGTGGTTTCGACGGCGCCGGAGCGGAAGTAGATTTTTACGCCGCCGATGCCAAACGGGCTGAGGGCGATGGCGATGCCGGCGGGCCAGGAGTCGCGGGAGGCGAGGCGGGAGCAGTGACAGAGCGATTCGAGGGCGGTGGCGCGGCCGAGGGTGGCAAGGAGTTGGCCGGCGCGCCGCCAGCGGGAGGCGGGATCGCCGGCGGTGAGGTTGCAGTAGATTTTAAGGGCGATTTGGTTGTCGGCGGCGCCGGCGGCGGTCCAGAGGGCGCTGCGCCAGTGGACGGGCCAGGCGTCGGGGAGGAGGTGCTGGCGGGTGAGCTGTTCGGCTTCGCGGGCGGCGTCTGCGGCGCCGATGAGGCGGGCGGCTTGCCGGAGGCGGGCGAAGGAGTTGGCGAGGCGCTCGGGGCCGGGGGCGCCGACGGGTCCGCATTCGGTGAGGAAGCGGACGGAGGGGAGGGGTTCTCCGGCGGCGACGGACCACTGGAGGGGGAGTCCGCTGGCGTTGATGTGGGAGAGGCCGGGGTAGTGGGGCTCGGCGGGGCGGTCGAGGGCATCGCCGGAGAGAAGGGAGAAGACCTGCTGGAGGCGGCGTTGGTTGGCGGGGGGGAGTCCGGCGGCCGCCGAGAGCAGTTGGAGCTGCTGTTCGGCGGCCTCGCGGAGCAGGGGTAGGGCGGTGGTGGACATGCGGGGGTTAAGCCGGCTGCTCGATGATGTTAATGGAGCCGTCTCCGCCGCCGGTACCGTTCTGGCCGGTGGCGCCGTTGGCGCCGGGGTTGCCCTGGCTGCCGGCGTTGCGGCCATTGCCGCGCTGACCGCGAACGCCGCCCGGGCCGGCGGCGCCGCCGAAGCCGGGTTGGCCGCCTTCGGCGTTGGCGTTGAGGGTACCGGTGGTGATTTTTTCGGCGACGATTTGGATATTGCCTCCTTTGCCGCCGTTGCCGCCGCGGCCGCCGTCGCCGCCGGTGCCGCCGTTACCGCCGTTACCGCCGTCGCCCTGATCCTCGCAGCCGGAGCCGCTGCCGCCATCGCCGCCATTGCCGCCCGCGCCACCGGCGCCGCCGGGGCCGCCGTTGCCGCCGTTGCCGCCGCGGGTGTCGATATCGACGCCGACGATGAAGTCGGAGACCTGAATCAATACGTCGCTGCCGTTGCTGCCGTTCTGGCCGGCGTTGCCGGGGGAACCGTCGAGTCCGCGTCCTCCGTTGCCGCCGTTACCGGCGGGGTCGTCGCCGTCCCAATTGCAGACGGCCGCGCGGCCGGGGGTGCCATCAAAACCGGGCTGGCCCGCGGTTCCCGCGCTGCCGGCCGCTCCATCTGAACCTCTTGCGACAATGTTTGGCATCTGATTTGCTCCTAAGATTCTTTCAAGAAAGTGGTGTTGTTAATGAGGTTTGCAGTAGCAGTAATGCTAGTCCATTTATTTTTGTAATCTCCATTAATTCTTTGGCAATTAATGGTGGTTGGGCCCTGGCAAACGATACGACCGGAGCCATGGATACGGATGTTGCGCGCGTAGAGGGCGTGGGTGCCGGGAGCGATGACGAGGGTGGCGCCGTCCTGGATTTCGATGTCCGCGAGGAAGGCGAGGTTGAGGACGGCGTCGGTGAGTTGGACGTAGCGGTCGAGGAATGCCTTCTGGGAGGCGGAGGCTTGGGCACCACTCCTGATATAGTTGCGGGCGTCGAGGCGGGCGGCGGAGAGGGCTTTGCCGCGCACGGCGGGTTCCGGGGAGTCGAGTTCGTCGATGTTGCGGAAGCGGCCGGGCTTGCTGCAACCGCATCCTGGAGTAGCGCCGGGTTGGGCGGCGGCGAAGGCGGCGACGGAGGGAGAGACGCCGATGAGCTGACGTATCTCATCGATCGACCGCGGTTTCATTTGCCGGAAGGCGGCGCGAAAGCGTTCCGATTCGAAGGCGAGCAGAACGGTCTCGCCCTTTTCGACTTTGAGACCGGCCCCATCGGCAGCCACGCCACAGTCTTTGGAGACTTGGTCGTATTGCACGGCGAGGAGCTTTCCCAGTGACGGTCGGTTGACACCAGATTTTAGATCCATCTTGATTGTTCCTTTGTGAATTCCTGCGAAAATCGCATCTGGATAGTCAGTGAAAAGAAGGGACCAATGGTTACAAAAGTTTTCGGGGAAACTTTTGCGGCCGGGGTGGGGTTGGGGGTGGGGGTGGTGAGGGGAGGGCTCGAGACCGCCGCCGGGGTTGGCCGCTCGTTCGCCCTCGGGAGCTTTTTGTCTGCTCGCGGGCGCCAGTTTGGCCAGCGCGCAGACAATTACCGGCTCCGTTACAGGTACCGTCACCGATCCTTCGGGCGCAATTGTCGCCGGCGGGTCTGTCGTGGCCACCAACAGCGACACTGGGGTACGCACTACGCTCACCGCGAATAACGAGGGCATTTACACGTTTCCGTTCCTCCGGATTGGGAACTACACCATCTCTTTCGAGGCCAAGGGCTTTAAGAAGTCCGTGATTGGTCCGTTTAAACTCGAAGCTAACCAGGTGGCGCGTATTGACGCCAAACTCGAGCTTGGCGACATCAGCCAAACTGTGGAAGTTACCGACGTGGGTCCGCTGCTGCAGACCGAGACGCAGGCGACGCGCGACACGCTGAGTTCGACCAAGTTGACCAGCATTCCGCTGAACGGCCGGAACTTCGCTTCGCTAACCCTGCTGATTCCGGGCGCGGTTTCGACCTCGCCGGGCGCTATGAACACGGCGGCCCGCTTTCAGGGTTCCGGGTCGCGGCCGCAGGTGAACGGCAACCGCGAACAGACCAACAACTTCCTACTGGATGGCGTGGACATCAACCAATCGGTGGACAACCAGATTGGCTACCAGCCGAGCGTGGATGCGCTCGAAGAGGTGAAGGTAGTCACGGGCAACGCCGGGGCCGAGTTTGGCAACGTGGGCGGCGCGAGCGTCGTGATGTCGATCAAGTCCGGAACGAACGAGTTCCACGGGAACGCCTTTGAGTTTCTGCGGAACGAGAAGCTGGACGCCAACGGGTTTTTCGCCAACCGCAACCGGACGCAGCGGCAGGCGCTGCGCCAGAACATTTTTGGCGGCACGTTTGGCGGCCCGATTTAGCGGAATAAGATGTTCTTCTTCGTGGACTACGAACAGACTGAGCGGCGGATTGCGGGTCCGGCGACGGGCGCGACGCTGGCGGCGCGCACCCCGTTTCCGAACAACCAGATTCCGGTCTCGCGGTTCAGTAACACGGCGCGGTTCCTGTTTAGCAACCCGTCTCTCTATCCGCTGGCGAACAACACCGGCGTGGGGAGCCTGGAGGTGAGCAGCAACTACATTGGGGGCACCCGCAACTTCCTGTCGAACAAGCAGGGCGATGCGAAGCTGGACTACCGGATTTCCGAGAAAGACAACCTGATGTGGCGCTATTCGCGCGCCTTTTACGACACTTTCGGCTCTCAGGCGGCTCTTCCGATCTTCATGACGGGCGGCAACCAGGGTCCGACGTGGTCGACGGTGGGCAACTGAACGCGCACGTGGAGCGCGCAACTGGTTTCGGATAACCGTTTCTCTTACAGCAGCGTCGGCATTGACGACCGGACGGTGGACTGGTCCGGGCAGTTGGGCGCCGATGGGAACCAGAAGTTCGGGATTCCCGGCGGTCACCCGATTCCCGGCCTTTCGGCTTTCGGCATTGGTGAACAGCTCAGCGGCGCGGGCGCCGCGGCGACGATTGCCACGAGCCGCGACAAGAAGTATCAGTTCCAGTCGAACAACACCTACCAGGCCGGCGCGCACGTGCTGAAGTTTGGGGTGAACCTGCCGCGGAACATGCAGACCCGCTACTACGCCGGCAACAACGGCGCCTACTCCGGGCTCACCATCGGCGACTTCCTGCTGGATACGCTGGCGGGCAAAGGCCGCGGCGCGGTGGCGCCTCCGTGGAATCACATGGGTTGGCGGAACATCATTTTCGTGCAGGACAGCTGGAAGGTAACGCGCAGCCTGACGTTTAACTTTGGTCTGAGCTGGGAGTACACCTCGCCGATCTATGAGAAAGAGGACCGGCAGGCGAACATCAACACCTTTACGGGCGAACTGATCTACCCGGGCAAGACGCAGTACGGTCGGGCGCTCTACAACGCCTACAAGAAGCAGTTCAATCCGAACCTCGGCCTGGCGTACACGATCAATCAGAAGACGGTTGTTCGCGCCGCGTACCGGCTTTCGAACTTCCTCGAAGGCACGGGGGCCAACCTGCGCCTTCCGCTGAATCCGCCGTTTTTCACCGAGTCCAACGTGACGTATGACGTGAACGCTCCGGGACGGATTGCGACCGGCTTCGGCGACCTGATTGCGCGCGGCGACCTGACCGGTCCGCGGTCGAGCCCGACGGCGGCCCCGTTCTATCAGGGCCGGGCGTGGGACCTGAACCTGCGGCCGCAGATGACCAACCAGTTCAACTTCGCCATTGAGCGGGAGATCGACAAGGCCACGAGCGTGAACATCGCCTATGTGGGCCAGCACGGTACGCACCTGGTGATTCCGCACGAGGCGAATAACCCGCTGCCGGGCACGGGTCCGTTCAGCACGTGGGCGCCGATCAACGATCGCCGTCCGCTGGCGCGGGTGTTGCCGAACGTGGGCAACATTGCGCTGACCGAGTCGAGCGGCACGAGCTGGTACAACGCGATGCAGCTTTCCGGGCGCCGCCGCATGACGGGCGGGTTCGAGATGCTGTTCCAGTACACCTACTCGAAGACGAACACGGACGGGCTGGGCTACTACGGCTGCGGCGGCGTGAACGCCGAGGGCGCGTACTGGCAGGATGCCTACAATCGCCGGGGCAATTATGGTCCGGCCTGCTTTGACGTGCGGCATAACTTCACGACGGCCGGCATCTACAATCTGCCGTTCGGCAAGGGCCAGACGTTTGGCTCGGGCATGAGCAAGGCGGCGGATCTGTTGCTGGGCGGCTGGAACATCAACTACAACCTGGCGCGGCGCGGCGGTTTCCCCGTGACGGTGTTTGCCAGCCAGCAGAATACGAACTCCGGGCGGTCGCCCCGCGGCAACGCGCGGGCGAACCGTTACCGGCCGGCCAACTTCTCCGGTACGCGTACCGTGGACAGCTGGTTTGGCAAGGTGTTCACGGCGAGCGACTTCTGCGCGGCGGGCGTCAATAACGGCACCTGTGCCTACGGCGTACCGGCTCTGGGCGAATTTGGTTCGTCCGGCGTGGGTACCGAGCGGGCGCCGGGCTTCTTCAACCTGGATACTTCGATTGGCAAGACGTTCCGCTTCACGGAGCGCCACCGCCTTGAGTTCCGGACGGAGATGTTCAACGTGCTGAACTTCGTCAACTGGGGTCCTCCCGGACGAGATATCAACTCGCCTTCCACGTTTGGCCAGATCACCGGCCAGATCGGATCGCCCCGCAACATTCAGTTTGGTCTGAAGTACTTCTTTTAGAGCTTCAGCCGCTGGTAACTGAGCCAAGGCCTTCGCCCTTACCGGGCGGAGGCCTTTGCTTTTGCGCGGAGGTGATAGGCTTTGGATAAGTTCCCATGCCAATCCGGATGCGAAGAAGAGAGATACTGCCGCTGCTGCTGGCGCCGGCCGCCGCACTGGCGGCGGCCCCGAAATTGAAGATTACCGGGCTGAAGACGTTCGTCGTGGACGCTTTCCGCTGTAACTGGGTGTTTGTGAAGATTACGACGGACCAGGGGCTGACCGGGTTGGGCGAGGGGACAACGGAGATGAACGAATTGACCGTCGAAGCGGCGATCCGGAACATGAGCCGCTACCTGGTGGGGAAAGATCCATTTGCTGTCGAGTACCACACGCACATCCTGCGGCGGGAGTCTTACTGGCGAAACGGGGTGATTCTCCGCAGTGCGCTGGCGGCGGTGGAGGCGGCGCTGCTGGACATCAAGGGTAAGGCGCTGGGGGTACCGGTATATGAACTGCTGGGCGGGCGTTACCGGGACCGGATCAAGTGTTACGCCAACGGTTGGTTTACGGGGGCCAACCGGCCGGAGGAGTTTGCGGCGAAGGCGGCGGCGACGGTGCAGCAGGGGTTTCAGGCGTTGAAGTTTGATCCGTTCGGGAAGGCTTACCTGACGATGAGCCCGGCCGAGCAGGAGATGGCCGTGGCGCGGGTGGCGGCGGTGCGGGAGGCGGTGGGGCCGCGGGTGGACATTCTGGTGGAGGCGCACGGGCGGCTGGATGTGCCGACGGCGGTGGCGATGGGGCAGCGGTTGGCGCCGCTGCGGCCGCTGTTCTACGAGGAGCCGGTGCTGCCGGAGAACCTGCGGTCGCTGGCGGAGGTGAAGCGGGGGATGCCGTTGGCGGTGGCCACCGGGGAGCGGTTTTACGATGTAGAGCGGTTTCAGGAGGCGCTGCGGTTGGGGGCGGTGGACTATCTGCAGCCGGACGTGATTCACGTGGGGGGGATGCTCGAGACGAAGCGGGTTTGCAGTTTGGGACTGGTGGAGGACCGGCCCGTTTCGGCGCACAATCCCAACGGGCCGGTGTGCAACGCGATGACGCTGCAGATTGCGGCTTCGACGCCTAATTTTGTGATGCTCGAAACGGTGGTGACGGATGTGCCGTGGCGGAAGGATGTGGTGCGGGAGGATCTGGAAATCATTGACGGGGAGATGGTGATTCCGGATAAGCCGGGATTGGGTTTGGAGTTGAATGAGACGGAGGCGGCCAAGCACCCGTATGTACCGCATGATCTGCGGCACTATACGGGGGCGTTGACGGCGATCCGGCCGCCGGATGCGGCGCCGTACTGGCGCCTGGGGCGGCCCTAAGGAGCGGGCGGGGCGAGGAAGGCGCCGCTGATGCGGGCGAGGAGGCCGCGGGAGGTGAAGCGGGCGGACTGGGCCAGGAGCCAGTTGCGGAGGCCGACGATGTGGGTGGGGCCGGGGGCGTGGAGGGCGTGGAGGCAGGCCTGGACGACCTCGTCGACGGTGAGGGGGGTGGCGCGGAGGAGGGGCGTGGACCGGGCGCCGCCGCCGAGGGCGTCGAGGAAGGGCGTTTCGACGGGGCCCGGGCAGACGGCGGCGACGCGGAGGCCGCGGGAGCGATATTCGGCCCAGAGGGCTTCCGAGAAGGAGAGGACGTAGGCTTTGGTGGCACCGTAGGCGGCCATGTAGGGGGTGGGCTGGAAGGCGGCGGTGGAGGCGATGTTGAGCACTGTGCCGCGGCGGGCGAGGAGTTCGGGAAGGAACAGGCGGGTGAGTTCGGTGAGGGCGACGACGTTGAGTTGGAGCATCTGGGAGAGGCGTGCGGGGTCGTTGTCGGCGAGGGGTCCGAAGAGGCCGAAGCCGGCGCAGTTGATGAGGGTGTCGATGGGGAGGCCGAGGCGCTGGACTTCGTCGAAGAGTTGGCGGGCGGCGCCGGGGGCGGCGAGGTCGAGGGGGAGGACGGTGGCGCTGCCGCCGGCGGAGTGGACCTGTTGGGAGAGTTCGGCAAGGCGGTCGGCGGAGCGGGCGGTGAGGAGGAGATAGGCGCCGCGGCGGGCGAGGGCGACGGCGAGGGCGGCGCCGATGCCGGAGGAGGCGCCGGTGAGGAGAACGACGGAGGGCTTGCTAGACAGTGTCATGTGACAATGTCTAACACGGTTTGGTTGACAGTGTCAAGCGGTAATGGGATGCTGGGGGATATGGCTGTGGATTTACGGGAGCAAGTCTTGTTGGCGAGTGTGGAGTTGATTGGGGAGGCGGGTTTGGGGGGCTTGTCGATGCGGGAGGTGGCGCGGCGGGCGGGGGTGAGCCATCAGGCGCCATACCATTATTTTGGGGACAAGGCGGCGATTGTGGCGGCGTTGGTGGGTCGGGGATTTGGGATGTTGGCCGAGCGGTTGGAGGAGGCGGCGGCGGGGGCGGGTGGGGTGACGGAGCGGTTGGAGCGGGTGGGCCGGGCGTACGTGCGCTTTGCGTTGGACGAGCCGGTGTATTTCCGGCTGTTGTTTCGGCTGGAGGTGGGGGATTTGGGGCGCTATCCGGAGGTGGAGGCGGCGGGGGCGCGGGCGTTTGGGGTATTGGAGCGGTTGGTGGCGGAGAAGGCGGGCGCGGGGGCTAGCCAGGGGGAGCGGGAGGCGTTGGCGTCGCTGCACTGGTCGGTGGCGCACGGGTTGGCAACGTTGTTGGTGGATGGGAATTTGGGGTTAAAGCTGGGGACGCGGGCGGCGCAGGAGGGTCATGTTGACGAGGTGCTGCGGTTGTTCGGGAGGCGGTGAGGCCTCCCGAAGAGCCGGTTCTTGGTGAGGGTTTACTTGTCGCCTTCGCCGAGGACGACGAGGGGGAAGACGCCTTTGCCATCGCCCCAGAGGACGCTGTCGCCCCAGAGAACGCTATCACCCCAGAGCACGCTGAAGCCGGCGTTGCGGGAGTCGCCCCAGACGACGCTATCGCCCCAGAGGACGCTGTCTCCCCAAAGGACGCTGTCGCCCCAGAGGACGGAGCTGCCCCAGGTGGTGGCGGTTTTGGAGTTGGTGAAGAAGGAGTTGGCGGCGTGGGTGATTTTGACGCAGCCGGTGCCGCCGGCGGCGCCGCAGGTGTAGGTGGCCGTGGGGGAGAGGGCGGATTTACCGGCGGGGGCGGCGTCGGGGTTGTTGAGTGCGGCCATGACATCGAGGTAGCCGGCGCCGACGGTGAACATGTCGTACTGAATGGTTTGGTTGCCGAAGGTGCTGCGGGTGGGGAACGACTTGGTGGCCGACTTCATGAGTTTGGCTTTGATGGTGTCGGGGGTGATGGCGGGGCCGAACTTCTGGACGAGGAGGGCGGCGGCGCCGGCGACCATGGGGGCGGCCATGCTGGTGCCGGAGAGTTCCATGAATTCGCCGCTCCATGCAGTTGGTATAGTTGGTCCGGTGTTTTGATTACTCGTGAAGTACTCGGTGTTGGCCACGATGTTGGTCGGGAAGAGCCTGGTGAGCGTTGACCTAAGGGGAAAGTCATTGTCGACAAATACCCCGTCGAAAGATACTCCGCCGACGAGCCCAGTTAGGCGACTAACGGACCCAGGCCGCTGGGCGGCGATGATCCGATTGCCGGGGGCGACGAGATCCGGCTTGACGATCTTGTCGACGTTGGTGGGACCTTTGGAGCTGTAGGAGGCGACGAGGTCGTCGGTGCGGGTAGGGGTGCC
>JADCJL010000213.1 GCA_020247055.1 Acidobacteriaceae bacterium
CAGAAGGCCCTCGCCGGCCCCTTTCTGCCCCTTGAAGGACAGGACGGTGGCGTCCGGTCCGGCGCCGGCGACCGTGACCCCGTCCACGTCGAGGGACAGGCCGTCGGTCAGGTCATAGCGGCCGGCGGCGATCTGCACGGTGTCACCGGGTTTCGCGTCGAGGAGGGCGGTCTGGAGACGTTCCTGGGCGTCGGGGCCGGGCGTCACCACCAAGGTGGCGGCCTCTACGGCCCCGGAGGCCGACGCAAGCACGGCGGCGACGGCGAGACAGACGGTGATCCTGGACATGGCTTCCCCCTGGCGACGCTGACGCCGAAACCCTCAAGACCCCATGTTACGGCCTGTCGCCGGCCTGTCCAGAAGGTGGGGCGGCGCGCTTGTCCACCTCGTCGGGATCACTTACAGTGTACGGGAAAACCTCCGCGGGAGAACCGACATGAGCCGCAAGCCCCAATCCGAGGCCCTTCAGGACCGCTATGCCGAGAACGGCGGGGTGAAGATCCACTACGTGGTCGGAGGCGAGGGACCGCTGGTGGTGATGATCCATGGGTTCCCGGATTACTGGGCCACATGGAAGCCCCTGATGGGCGCCCTGCAGGCGGCGGGCTACCGCACCGCCGCCCTGGACGGGCGCGGCTACAACCTCTCGGACAAGCCGGAGGGGGTGGAGGCCTACGCCATGCCCAACCTGATCGGCGACGTGGCCGCCGTCATCGCCGCAGAGGGGGGAGTGGACGCCATCGTGGTGGGCCATGACTGGGGCGCAGCCATCGCCTGGCAGGTGGCCATTCATCGGCCCGACCTGGTCAGCCGGCTGGTCATCATGAGCGTGCCCCATCCCACCGGCTTCGGCCGGGAGATGGCCGGCAACGCCGAGCAGCAGAAGAACAGCCAGTATGCGCGCGACTTCCAGACCCCGGGGTTCGAGAAACACCTCACCGCCGAGGGCCTGGCCGGCTGGGTGAAGGACCCGGCGGAGCGGAGCGGGTATGTCGAGGCCTTCCGGCGCTCCAGCCTGGCGGGGATGCTGAACTATTACCGGGCCAACTACCCTTCGGGAGGGGATGGCGCGCCGGCCGTCACCGCGCAGGACCTCCCCCCCATCCAGGCGCCGGTCCTGGTCATCCACGGCATGCAGGACAAGGCCCTGGCCGCCGCCGGCCACGCCGGGACCTGGGACCATGTGGCCCGGGATACGACCCTGCTGATGATCCCCGACGCCGACCACTTCGTGCAGCACGACGCCGAGGCTCTGGTGAACCGCACGATCCGCAGCTGGCTGGCGGATCGCCGCTGAGTCGAAGTCAGGCGGTGTTGACGGTATTGGACCGGATCATCGAACTGCCGTCGTTCGCAAGATCCCTGCGGGTGGCCTCGAGACTGAGGGGGCCCTTCAGTTGGGCGTTCACGCGGTCGATCCCCGCCTCGCCAGTTCCCCTTGCAAGCAGGTAGCGCAGAGAAATCCTCTCGTGGTCCGCAGCATCCGGCTGGGTGCCGTGCAAGGTGCAGGCATGCCACATGGCGGCGTATCCCGCATCCCCGGTGAGGACGATCTGGCGGGCCCGTATCTCAGTGCCGCGTCCGTCTGCGTAGGCCCATTCTCCGGCCTCTCCCCTGGCCAGTTGATGCGGGAAGATCGTGCCCCCAAGCCGATGGCTTCCTTCCAGGAGGAAGAGGGGGGCGTCGAGCGCCGTCACCTTGTGGAGATAGACATAGAGGGTCAGGAAATCCGCCGGACGCTCGGGATAGTCGATAAGGTCCTGGTGGAAGTCGATCCCATAAAAATAGGTGACGTCACGATACTCAGGTCGGACGTAGGGACCAAGATTGTTCACGGGGTTGCCGAGGATGCGGCGGCGGAGCCATTCCGGAACAGCGGTCTGAGGGACGCCGCAGACGATCTTGCGATTGAGGATCTCGAAGTCGTCTCCGAGGACCGCGCCCACCGCCGCGCGGATGGCCGGGGAGTCTTCGACAAAGCCGAGCTGGTCGCTGAACTGGTCCAGCAGGTTGCGACCGGGCCGGGGGTTGACCCCAGTGTACTGGGGATCAGCGTCGAACTCGGCTTCGTCCAGGAACAGCCGGTGGTCGAAGTGCCGGTCGGCCCGGATCCTTGCGAGAAGTTCCGAGGCGGCGAGCGGGTCCAGGGGCTCGGGAAACCTGTAGGCGCCCGCCTCGGACAAGCTGGTGATGGCGGGATGGGAGGTGTCTGCAGGTTCGGACGGGGCCAGGGTGGGGGTCATAGGCGCTTTAGGACTCCTTTGAGGACCTCGCAGACGCGATCCACATCCTGAAGCGGCATGTCCTGGGCAAAGGGCAGCCCAAGGCTGGACTGGGCGAGGATGGCGGTATGGGTCAGGTCTGTGCGCGGGCAATCGCGGAAGGCGTCTGTCTGGTGGCAGCCGTCCCCCCACCATGCCCTCGTGTCGATGCCGGATTGATCAAGGGCCTCCGCGACAGGAAGCGCCAGGAGACCGGGAAGGCGGATCATGCAGACACTGGTCACCCAATGCAGGCTCCAACCCGTCTGGAAGGTGATGCGGGGTTCCGGGGCGAGGCCGAGCCGCAGGCTTTGCCCGGTATTCTGGAACCGGCGCCGATCCTCGCTCCAGGCATCCAGGGCGGCGTGGCCGATCGCGGCCGCATACTCCGATAACTTTGCATTCGTGGCCTGGCGACGGGCGTTTCTGTCGCCATTGAAGCCGTAGGTCGTCAGCTCCCTGACCCGATCCGCAAGGGCTCCGTCCTCTGTCGCCAGGAAACCCCCTTCCCCGATCCCCAGAACCTTCGTTGCGTGCAGGCTGACAACCAATGGAATTCGGGCGTCTCGGGCCTGATCAAAGGCTGCGGCCGCATCGATCACGACCGGAAGGCCGCTCTCGGCCTGGAACTGCTCCCAGGCCGTGACATCCGGCATCTGTCCGAAGGGGGCGACAACCAGCACAGCGCCAACAGGGCCAGGCGCGCACTTCAGGTCTGATCTGACCCTTTCAGGATCGAGCATCCAGGTCTGAGGGTCCACATCCAGGAACCAGGGCGTCAGCCCCGCTTCGGCGACGGCGTGGGCGCTGGCGACGAATGTCCAGGCCGGCATGGCGCAGAGTGTTCCCGCCCGGATGCCCAAGGCCCGAAGGGTGAGCGTGAGGGCCTGGGTGGCGTTCACCGAGGTTACGACCCGGGTCGGGCGGGCGAAGCGCCCGGCGAGCCGGGCCTCAAAGTCCTGTAGCAACGGACCGAAGTTCGAGTACCAGCGGTTGGCGTCGATCTTTGAGAGCCAGGGCAGGATGGCGTTTGCACTCGGCAAGGAGGGCCTGGCAACCGGGATCCGGCTCTCCGCAATCTCCGGTCCAGCTCTGTTTGCGGTGAGAAACAAGATGGTCCCCGCGCCTCGTTCGGCTTGGGTGAAAGGGTGGGCTTACATGGTTAATGCAACGTGAACTCCGGTGGTGAGCCATCCCGGCCCTCAGGCAGCCGTCTCAGCCCATCTCTTGAGCATCTTGCGGAACTCCCCTTCAAGTCGACGGGTAAAGCCGACCTCATCCCGGTAGGGTGAAGCCTCAAAGCCCGGCCGGATTCTTTGCCGCAGGGCGTCGAGCGCAGCGTAATCACTGGTCAGCTCAAGGGCCCGGACGACATACTCTGACCAGTCCTCGGTGACGAGTTCCGGAAACCCGCACGGCAGGAGACAATAGCTGCCGATCCTGGAGTAGAAGTCCCGACCCGTCTGGGTCAGGACAGGCACACCGTTTGAAATCGCATCAAGCGATGTGGTGCCCCCTGGACAGGGAGAGGGATCCAGGGCGAGGTCGATGTCCTGGAATTCCTGGAGATACTCGTCTACCTGGCTGTGCCCCCGGAACAGGATTTGCTCCGGATCCACGCCAAATGCAGCAAATCTGGCCTGGGTCGCCCGACGCAGGGCAGGATCAAAGAAGTACTTGTACTTTAGAAGCAGCCGATCTTCAGGTCTTGACGTGAGAATGGCTGACCATGCCGCAATTGTTTCGTTCGACAGTTTTATCGGATTGTTGAACGATCCATATGTGATGAAACCATTCTTCAGTGCCGGGGTCGGCAACACATCCGGCCTGTTCTGATAAGGCCGAAAGGGTGCAGATATCGGCCCAATAGGCCAAACCTCTTCCTTAAAGGCTATCATTTCGGATTCGAAGATGAATTCACTTGGGTGCAATGTATAGTCTATCTCACTTATTCCGGTTGTGAATACAAAATTAATCCATGCGCACTGTATGGGCGCCGGCTTCATTAAGAATATTTCAGCCCTGTTTCCAGCAAAATGCCCCCACAAATCAACCAGAATGTCTATCCGTTGGTCAGAAATCTTCTTGCATAAATCGAAGTTACTGAGTTTAGAAGTATCAGTATAATCGGCGTACTGTGTAATTTCTTCATCAGATATACTACCTTCACCATATAGGAAAACCTGGAATGATTTGAGATCGTGACTCTCTATGACAGGACGAATAAAGTGCTCAAGCTGGTTGTTCAAAAACGAGGGCGCAACATAACCAATCCTGATAACCCGATCTAATTTATTCGAGTTAGATAAATTTAAATTCGATTCTACAAAATTACGTTTCTGTCCTTGAACCCACCTCTCTGCGGAATTTTTTACTGATTCCAGTCTATCATTATCATGCATATGAA
>JADCJL010000214.1 GCA_020247055.1 Acidobacteriaceae bacterium
AGTACAGGTTGCCGAAGTTGATGTACCGGTAGCCCTGCCCCCACGCCTTCGCCGCCGCTTCGTAGCTGCCCAGCGCGATGCCGGCCGTCTTGCCAAATTTCGTCACCCGGGCCGGAAACTCGGCCAGGAACTGCTGCACCTTCGGATGGCCGATCTCGCCAATGTGCCCCAACGCCGCCGAAAGATCCATCGGCCCGGCCAACACCACGTCGACGCCCTCCACCTGCGCAATCTCTTCAACCTGCGCAACGGCCGAAGGCGACTCCACCTGCACGACGATCAGCGTCTCGTCGTTGGCATAAGGCAGATAGTCGCTCCATTCGATGTCGTTGTAGAAGGTCCACATCGGCGAAATGCCCCGCGTGCCCACCGGCGGATACTTGGCGTACTGCACGGCCAGCCGCGCCTGCTCGGCGTTGTCCACCTGCGGGATCATCACGGCCTGCGCGCCCACGTCGAGCGCCTTCTTCATCAGCCACGGATCGAGGCCCGCAATGCGGACCATCGGCATGGAGCCGGACTGCCGGATCAGCGGCGGCAGCATCTCAATCGACTCGGCGCCGTAGCTGGAGTGCTCGGTATCAATCCAGACCCAGTCGACGCCCGTCGTCGCGGTCAACTTCGCCGCCAGCGGCGTGGGGCCCATCGTCGCCGCGCCCCAGGCGGTTCCGCCCGCGGCCAGCAACTGCTTCACTTTGTTCGTAAAAGGTTTAGACAACCGGCACCGTTCCCATAAAAGATTGCAAAGTCACAAACTCCGAGGTTACATCAATCGTCACGCTGTCGGCTTCGGCCGCCGCGCCGCCGTAGACGCCCGTGGCGAGCCACGACCCATCGTCGTTCTGCAACGCCATGAGGCCGGCCGAAACCTGATGGACCAGCTCAAGATCCTCCGTCGCGCGCGAAAGGCGATAAGCCCACGCCGCGCCCCAGCCTACCTTGCCGCTCTGCGGCGTCCGGTAGCGGTCCGGCCCGCAGTGCGCCGAGGCGTGCAGAAACTGCCGGCCGAGGCTCAGCCAGTGCGCCTCGCCCGTGGCTCCGGCGAGCGCCGTCAACAGCGCCGCGCTGATGCCGTATTGAAAATACCACTGCCCCGGCTTGGCCGGATCCACCAGGCAGCCGCTCGCTTCGGCCTCCGGATACTCCGTCACCAGGCCGTTCCGCCAACTCGTATAGAGGCCGCGCGAAACATCCGGCTGCGCCCGCCACAGCGCTTCGAGCCAGCCGCCGGCGGCAATCGCCAGGTCCCGCTCACCGGCCCACAGGCAGGCCAAACCGGCCATGCTCGTCGTCATCACCTCTTCGGTAGACCGCGCCTCATCGGCGAAGAAGCCGCCCGAGGCGGCGTGGTGATACCGGCTGATGAAATGGACCAGCTGCCGGGCCAGATCAAAGCGCCCGGCCATCATGGCCGCGCAGCAGAGCCAGGCGTGCGGGTAGGTCCGGTAGACGGAGAGCCACGGCATGCCCGTGCCATCCAGGTCGCCGCCCGCCCGCAAATAGCGCGACTCGACGTAATCGAGCACGCGGTGCGCCGCCCGCGTCTCGCCGTGCGCAAGCAGCGCCGCCGGCGTCTTGTAGTAAGCCCGCAGGTCGTCGCCACCGCGGAACGATCCGTCCGGCTGCAACTGCGCAAGCAGCCACGCGCATCCGCGCGCGGCCGAATCCCAGGCTGTCTGTCTCACTCTCGCTGCCCCCTCATCACAAAGTGCTATTGTACGAGTTTCGCAATGCTCTGCCTGCCTGCCGCCCCCGGCCTGCACCGGTTCCGGTCTCCTTCCGATATCGCCGCCATCGCCGTCCGCGGCGCCGCGGACGGCCCCACGCTGCTCGTCTCGGCCGGGGTGCACGGCGACGAGTATGAAGGCGTCCGCGCCATCTTTGAGACCGTCGAAGCGCTCGACGCCGGGGCGCTGCGCGGCACCCTGCTCACCGTGCCGGTCCTGAACTACCCGGCCCATCGCGCCGTCACCCGCCACCATCCGGCCGACGGCGCCAACCTCGCCCGGCAGTTCCCGGGCCGCGCCGACGGCACCGCGAGCGAACGGCTCGCCCACGCCTTCTCGACCGACTTCCTGCCCCACGCCGACTTCTATCTCGACCTGCACAGCGGCGGCATCCGCTTCGCCATGCCCTCGATGGCCGGCTACGAAGCCGCCGACCCGCGCGGCCGCGCCGCCGCCGAAGCCTTCGGCGCGCCCGTCATCTGGGGCCATCCCGTCATTGAACCCGGCCGCACCATCTCGGCCGCCCGCGCCCTCGGCATCCCGTTCCTCTACACCGAGGCCCGCGGCGCCGGACGCATTCATCCGGAGGACTTGCTCATGATGCGGCGCGGCATCACGAATCTGATGCGTCACCTCGGCATGCTCGACGGCGCGCCGGAGATTCCGGCCCCGCCGCGGCGCCTGCACGGCATCGGCAACACCGACGAAGGGGTCTACGCCGCGGCCGGCGGTTTCTTCATGCCCTCGGTAGCGCTGCTTGATTCGGTGCGCGCGGGCGAGCCCATCGGACGCATCGTCGACCAACTCGGCGACGTGCTGGCCACGCCCGTGGCCCCGGCCGACGGCGTCGTCGGACTGCTGCGCGAACTGCCCCCGGTCGACGAGGGCGATGTCCTGCTGCTGGTGGCCACCCCGGAGGAGGCATAGCTTCATGCGAATCTCTCCTTCTCTCGCCCTCGTTGGCAGCGGTCAACTCGGCCTCAGCAGCCGCTTTGATTGCCATCTTTACGCCGTGCAGGCGCCCGAGGGTGTAGTGTTGTTCGACGCCGGCAGCGGCCTGAAGCACGACTGGGTCATGGACCACCTGCGGAGCGAGTTCGCTGACCTGAGCCGCGGCGCCATGGTGGTCACCCACGCCCATCCCGATCACGTCTGCGGCCTCGCGGCGCTGGCCGGCGAGCTGGGCTGGCCGGTGTACGCCTCGGCGCTCTCGCGGCCGATTCTCGAGACCGGCGACGAAGCCGCCGCGGGCCTCGTCGTTACCCGCGCCATGGGCGGCTACCCGCCCGATCTGCGCCTCGCCCCCGTCGGCGTCGACCACGTCTACGCCGACGGCGAGCCGCTCAACCTCTGCGGCCTCGCCCTCACCCCCATCGCCCAGCCCGGGCATTCGCCCGACAGCTCGGTCTTCCTCTGCGAGCTCGACGGGCGGCGTACGCTCTTCTCGGCGGATGTCGTCTTCTATGGCGGCGTGCTGGGTCTGATCAACGTGGACGGCTCCGAGCTCTCCGGCTTCCGCGCCAACCTGCCGAAGCTGGCCAACCTCGGGGTGGAGGCGCTGCTGCCGGCGCATGGCCTGTTCACGCTGCGCTTTGGGCAGCGGCACATCGATATCGCCCTGGCGCAGCTGGCCAAGGGCTTCGTGCCGAGAATGGTGGGTCAGGGGGACATCATCCTGTGAGAATCGCGCTGGCTGTGAGAATCACGCTGGGAGAAGGCAACACGCCGCTCGTGCCAAGCGCCCGCATCGCGCCGGCGCTGTCGTTCAAGCTCGAGTTCACCAACCCGACCGGGTCGTACAAAGACCGCTTCCTGCAGCGCGAACTCAGCTCCTACACCTCGCCCCCGCCCTTTATCCTCGCTACATCATCGGGTAACACCGGCGCTGCGCTGGCGGCCTATGCGGCCCGCGCCGGCTGGCGCTGCCTGATCTGCGCCCATCCGGAGGCGCCGGCGGGGAAGGTGACGCAGATGCGCGCGCACGGGGCGACCGTCGTCCGCATCCCCGGCTTCACGGTTGACGCCGGAATCACGGCGGCCGTCTTTGCCGATCTCGAGCGCTGGCGCGCGGCACTCGGCGTCCCGCTGGTGGTATCGGCCTACCGCTACTGTCCGGTGGGGATGGCGGGCGTCGAAACCATAGCCGATGAGTTAGCCGCCCAGTCCGCTGGGGCTTTGCCGCAGCATGTCTTTACGCCTGTGGGCGGGGGCGGGCTGTATGTGGCCCTGGTACGCGGCTTTGCGCGGCTCGGCTTGGCCGTAAAGGTTCACGCGGTGCAGCCGGCGGGCTGCGCGACGGTGGTGGAGGCCTGGCGCCACGGGCGGACGCAGGCGGTGCCGCTTACGAGCACGACGCGCATCAGCGGCCTTTCGGTGCCTTCCGATATTGACGCGACGCTGGCGCTCGAACACCTCTACGGCAACGGCGGGCTGGGCCTGGCTGTCACCGACGAAGCCGTCTGGTCGGCCCAACAGCGGCTGTTGCGCGAAGAGGGCATCTTCGCCGAACCCGCCGGCGCGGCGGCGCTGGCCGGGTGGCTGCAGGCGACGGCGGCAGGTCGGATTCCGGCCGACGAGCGGGCCGTGTGCCTGGTGACCGGCTACGGCGCCAAGGACATGGCGTCGCTCGAGGCCGCCGCAGCGCGCGTCGATTCGCCGCTGGTTGCCGCGGCGGATCTCTCCGAATTTCTGCGGCGCCAGGCCGATCCATCTACTCCCCATGTTGAATGACCGTGTCTATATCGTCACCGGCGGCACCACCGGTATTGGCGCCGGGATCAGCGCCGTGCTGCGCGGCTACGGCGCCCGCGTCGCGGCGTGGCGCTTTGCAGATTGTGATGTTCGCGACCCCGCGCAGGTAGAGGCCGCCACGGCCGCTACCGTGGCCGAATACGGCCGCCTGGACGGCGTCGTCAACAACGCCGGGCTCACGGGGCCCATCGCCCTCGCTTCGTTTCTCACGGCCAGCCCGGCCCACGTCGACGACATGCTGGCCACCAACCTCAAGGGTCCCATCTACTGCTCGCAGGCCTTTGCCCGCCACGCCGTCGCGGCCGGCCGGCCGGGCGCGATTGTCCACATCGCCAGCGTCGGTGCCTACGCGGCGCAGGAGCACGCCGCGGTCTACTGCGCGACGAAGGCGGCGCTGGTCTCGCTGACGCAGGGCATGGCGCTTGAACTCGCCCCGCACGGCATCCGCGTCAACGCCGTGGCGCCCGGCGACATCCTCACCCCCGCCAACGCCAACATCGTGGCCGAGGTGAAGCAGGGCGGGGCTTCCGGCCGCTACCTGCGCTCAACGCCGCTTGGCCGGCGCGGGTCGCCCGAAGAGATCGGCGAAGCGGTCGCGTTTCTGTTGAGCGATCGCTCTTCGTTCACTACCGGTGCGACGCTCACCGTCGACGGCGGGCTGCTGGCTTACTGATATGCAATTCATCGACTCCGATCCCAATTTCCCCATCAGCTCCGCCGTTGTGCACAACGGGCGTGTGTTTGAAACCGTGATCACCGGCATACCCGACGGCGCGGCGACGCCGGTGCCTGGCGGCGCCGCCGCCGAAATGCGGGAGATCTTCCGCCAACTCGATATCTATCTTGCCGCGGCCGGCATCGACCGCTATGCCGTCTGCACGGCACGGCTCTACCTGCAGGATGTCCTGGCCGATATCAGCGCCGTGAATCCGGTGTGGAAGGAGTACTTCGGCACGCATCCGGTGGTGCGGCGGGCCTATGGCGTGCAGTTGCAGGCGGGTATGCGCGTTGAAGCGGCCTTTACGGCCGAACTCGGGCCGGCCGCATGATCCCGGCGCCCTGGCGGGTCGTCCTGCTGCTGGCCTGCGCGGCCGCGCTGAACTACGCCGACCGCACGTCGCTGTCGGCCGTCTTCCCGCTGCTGCAGGCCGAACTGCACCTGAGCGACCTGCAGCTCGCCGGCATTGGCACGCTCTTTTTGTGGAGCTACGCGGCGGGGTCGGTGGGCGCGGGCTTTTTGGCCGACCGGCTGCCGCGGCACCGCGTGGTGGCCTGGAGTCTGCTGGCGTGGAGTCTCGTGACGATCCTGACGGGCCTGGCGCGGACGGCCGAGGAGCTGCTGGCGACGCGCGTGGTGCTGGGTCTGGCGGAGTGCCTCTATCTGCCGGCGGCCGTAGCGCTGATTGCCGACCACCATCCGGCGGCGAGCCGCGGCCGGGCGCTGGCGCTGCATCTTTGCGGGCTCAACGCGGGACTGGTGGGCGGCGGCGCGCTGGCCGGTTATCTCGGGGAGGAGTACGGATGGCGGATCGGGCTCTTCTTTCTCGGCGGGGTCGGGATTGTGCTCTCGGGGGTGTGTCTGCTGGCGCTGCCCGGTTCGCCGCGGAGTGAGGCGCCGGCGCCGCCCGCGCCGGTGGGGCCGCAACTGCGTGGTTTGCTGCGGCGGCGGGGGTATTTGCTGCTGGCGATGCAGAGTATGCTGATTTCGGTCAGCACCTGGATGTTTTTCAACTGGATGCCGCTGTACTTTCGGGAGAGTTTTGGGTTGAGTCTGGCGCTGGCGGGCTTTTCGGGCACGGCCGTGCTGCAGCTATCGGCGGTGGGCGGGGCGCTGGCGGGTGGGACGCTATCGGATCGCGCGGCGCAGCGGGCGGCGGATGGGCGGTTGCGCCTGATGACGATCTGCTACCTGCTGTGCGCGCCCTGTCTGCTCGTGTTTCTCTCGGGGGGCGGCATGGCGGTGATCAGCGCGGCGGTGGTGTTGTTCTCGTTTCTGCGGGCGGTGGCCACGGCTAACGAGACGCCGGCGATGTGCGAGTTTGTTGACCCGCGCGACCGGGCCACGGCGCAAAGTCTGATGAACATGCTGAACACGCTGGCGGGCGGCGCGGGCGTGTTCGTGGCCGGTTATCTGAAGGCCGACTGGGGTTTGAGCGGGATTTTCGCCGGGGTGGCGGTGCTGGTGTTTGCCGCCGCGGGGCTGGCGTGGCAGGCGCGTCCCTCCCAAACGTGATGCCTTGGCGGGCGTTTCTTCGCTTATTCTGGTAGGGCGGCGCCCCTAAGGCTATGACCATCCAAATCCGGCTTGGCGGCAAACTGATCGTCATCACCAACTCCTCGCCCCGGAGCGCGGGTATGGATCTGCGCCGGCAGAACGTACCGGCGTCGGAGGTCGTCAAACTGCGGCAACTGCTGGCGGTTGAACTGGGCGGCGCCACAGGAAAGCTGAGCGACAGCGAGGTGATTGAGCAGGTGGCGCGGCGGGTTGCCGATGGCCGCTGGTCCCAGTTTCTGGTGAACTCAGCGCCGCTGGCAGGCGGTGCGAGCGCGGCCGAGGTGGCCGCTGCCTCGGCCGCCGCCGCGGCCGACGACGGGGGCAAACGGCCTAACAACGCAGAGAGTGGCAGGAAGACGTGGGTGGAAGTGGAGCTGCTCGACCACAGCCACCGGCCGGTGCGGGGTGCGAAGGTGGAGATTACCCTGCCCGACGGCAGCGTCACACGGGGCAATCTGTCGGCCGAAGGAACACTGCGGGTGAACGGGATCGACCCGGGCAGCTGTTCGGTGACCTTCCCCGATATCGATGGGCGGGAGTGGCGGCGGTCGGGAGATATCCCTTCGGGCTCAGCCGTGGAACTGCCGGCCGGCCCGCCGCGGATTCCGGCGGGCGCCTACACGGTGCAGCAGGGCGACTACATGGCGAGCATTGCGCGCGAGGCCGGCTTTTTGGCCGCGGGCACAATCTGGGACGATGGCGCCAACGCTTCGCTCCGCGGCCGGCGCAACGCCAATGTGCTTTATCCCGGCGATGTGGCGCAGGTGCCGGCGCGGCAGCGGAAGGCCGAGTCGGTGGCCACGGGAGAGAAGACGACGTTTGAGACCGTGGGTGAGGCGGTGACCGTAAAGTTGGTGGTGCTGGCCTGGGACGGCACGCCCCTGGCCAATTCTGAGATGCAGATGCGGCTGGACACGACCGAAACGGCGCGGACGGCCGAAGACGGCAGCGCCCGGCGGAACGTGAACCCGGCCGGGCCGCGGGAGGGAAACCTGACGGTGCGGAACTTCTCGCTGCCGCTGCGGCTGGGGCATCTTGACCCGGTGGAGGAGTTCAGCGGGCAGGTGTGGCGGTTGAACAACCTGGGATACCGCGCCGGGGAACCGGCGGATGCGCAGGTCATGGATTTCCGGAGCGCGGTGGAGGAGTTTCAGTGCGACAACGGCATCGCGGTGACGGGCCGGTGCGATGCGGCTACGCAGGACAAACTGCGGACGGTGCACGGCAGTTGATCAGGCCGGGGTGTCTTTGTACTGCGCCTGGAGTTTGGCGAGGCGGACTTTGAGATCGGCGATGATTCTGGCGTAGGCGGGGTCGGAGTAGGCGTTGCGCATCTCGCGCGGGTCCTTTTCAAGGTCGTAGAACTCCCACTCGGGTGGCGTGTCCTTGTCGACGGCGCCGGCCGAGCCGAGGGCCTTGCCGTAGTAGTAGATGAGCTTGTAGCGGTGCGTACGAATGCCATAATTGGCGGTAACGTCGTGGCCGCCGCCGAGGTGCATCCAGTAGCGGTAGTACATCTCCTTGCGCCAGGTGCGGGGCGTTTTGCCTTCGAGGAGCGGGCGGAGGCTCGAGCCCTGCATCTCGGGCGCGGCGGGCGCGCCGGCGCAGTCGAGGAAGGTGGGCGCGAAGTCGAGGTTGAGCGCCATGTCGGTGTTCACGCTGCCCGGCTTGATCCGCGCGGGCCAGCGGACGAGGAGCGGGGTGCGGAGGCACTCTTCGTACATGAAGCGCTTGTCGAACCAGCCGTGATCGCCGAGGAAGAAGCCCTGGTCGGAGTTGTAGATGACGATGGTGTTCTCGGCGATGCCCTCCTGGTCGAGGTAGTCGAGCACGCGGCCGACGTTATCATCGACGGACTGGACGCAGCGGAGGTAGTCCTTAATGTAGACCTGGTAGGCCCATTTGCGGAGGGCGTTGCCGGTGAGCCCGGGCGGCGGATCGATCTTGAGATCGGTTTTGGTGTTGTCCTGGCCGACGCGCATGCGGGAGCGTTCGGCGGCGCCGGCGCGGCCTTTGTGTTCGTCGTAGAGGTTGTCGGGTTCGGGGATCTCGACATCTTTGAACAGGTCGCGGTACTTGGGCGCGGGGGTCCATTCGCGGTGGGGGGCCTTGTGATGGCACATCAGGAAGAATGGCTTCGTTTTGTCCCGGCGCTGCAGCCAGTCGAGGGTGAAGTCGCCGATGAGGTCGGTGCAGTAGCCCTGGTAGGTCTTCTTCTGGCCGTCCATCTCGATGAAGACGGGGTTGGTGTACAGGCCCTGGCCGGGCAGGACGCGCCAGTAGTCGAAGCCGGAGGGGGTGTTGACGAGGTGCCATTTGCCGATGAGGGCGGTCTGGTAGCCGGCGGCCTGGAGATACTTGGCGACGTTGGGGACGGCGGGGTCGAGTTTGTCGGCGAGGGTCTTGATGCCGGAGAGGTGAGAGTAGAGCCCGGTCATGATGACGCCGCGGCTGGGGGTGCAGATGGAGTTGGTGACGAAGCAGTTGGCAAAGCGCATGCCGCCGGTGGCGAGGCGGTCGATGTGGGGGGTCCGGTTGATCTTGCTGCCGTAGGCGCTGATGGCGTGAGAGGCGTGGTCGTCCGACATGATGAAGAGGATGTTGGGACGGCGGGGGGGCGGCTGGGCGGGCAGGGCGGCGGTGGCCAGGAGCGGGAACAGTTGGCGGCGGGTCATGTTTGCCGTAGGGTAGCAGACGCACGGGTTCGTTAAAATAGCGGGATGTCTAAAACCGTTGTTGGTTTGGTGGGGTGGCGCGGCATGGTCGGCTCGGTATTGATGGAGCGCATGCAGGCCGAAGGCGATTTCGCCCTCATCGAACCTGTTTTTTTCAGCACGAGCAACGCCGGTGGCCCTGCCCCGGCCATGGCGCAGAACGAGACCACGCTGCAGGACGCGCATGATCTGGCGGCGCTGGCGCGGTGCGAGATTATCCTTACGGCCCAAGGCGGCGACTACACCACGGCCGTTTTTGCGAAGCTGCGCGCCGCGGGCTGGCGGGGCCACTGGATTGACGCGGCTTCGACGCTGCGGATGACCGACGATGCGGTGATCATTCTCGATCCGGTGAACCGGCCGGTGATTGACGCGGCGCTCGCGCGGGGTGGGCGGAACTGGATTGGCGGCAACTGCACGGTGAGCTGTATGTTGATGGGCGTGGGCGCGCTGTATAAGGCCGGACTCGTGGAATGGATGAGCACGCAGACCTACCAGGCGGCCTCGGGCGGCGGCGCGCAGCATATGCGGGAGCTGCTGACGCAGTACGGGACTTTGTTCGGGGAGGTGCGGGAGCTGCTGGCGGATCCGAAGAGCGCCATTCTGGCGATTGACCGGCAGGTGATTGCGCGGCAGCGGGCGCTGTCGGCGGCCGAGACGGCGAACTTCGGCGTGCCGCTGGGCGGGTCGTTGATCCCGTGGATCGACAAGGACCTGGGGAACGGGATGTCGAAGGAGGAGTGGAAGGGGATGGCCGAGACGAACAAGATTCTGGGCCAGGAGCCGGCGATTCCGGTGGACGGGTTCTGCGTGCGCGTGGGGGCGATGCGGTGCCACAGTCAGGCGTTGACGTTCAAGCTGAAGCGGGACGTGCCGCTGGCGGATGTGGAGGCGATGATCGCGGCGGATAACGAGTGGGTGAAGGTGGTGCCGAACACGCGGGAGGCGACGATCCACGAGCTGACGCCGGTGGCGGTGACCGGGACGATGACGATTCCGGTGGGCCGGCTGCGGAAGCTGGCCATGGGGCCGGAGTATCTGGGCGCGTTCACGATTGGCGACCAATTGCTGTGGGGCGCGGCGGAGCCGCTGCGCCGGATGCTGCGCATTCTGCTGGAGGCCTGATGAGTTCCGATCCTTTGACGCGCCGGGAGACGATGGTGGGAGTGGCGGCGGCCTCGCTGCTGGCGGCGGCGCCGCCGCCGGAGATCTGCCGGATGACGGCCGTCGAGATGGCGGGGCTGATCCGGGCGAAGAAGCTTTCGGCGCGGGAGGCGCTGGCGGCGCACCTCAAACAGATTGAGCGGGTGAACCCGAAGGTGAACGCTGTGGTGACGCTCGCCCCGGAGATGGCCGCGGCGTGGGCGGCACAAGCCGACGAGGCACAGGCGCGCGGCGCGGCGCTGGGGCCGCTGCACGGCCTGCCGATGGCGCACAAGGATTTGGTGGAGACCAAGGGGATCCGGACGACGTTCGGGTCGCCGCTGTTCCGGGACAACGTGCCGGCCGAGGACGACCCGCTGATTGAGCGGCTGCGGCGGGCCGGGGCGATCACGATGGGCAAGACGAACACGCCGGAGTTTGGGGCGGGGTCGCAGACGTTTAACCCGGTGTTTGGCGCGACGCGGAACCCGTATGACCTGACGCGGACGTGCGGCGGGTCGAGCGGCGGGGCGGCGGTGGCGCTGCGGTGCGGGATGATGCCGGTGGCCGATGGGAGCGACATGGGCGGCTCGCTGCGGAACCCGGCGGCGTTTGCGAACGTGGTGGGCTTCCGGGTGTCGCCGGGGCGGGTGCCGAACCGGAAGGCGGGGATGGGCTGGTTTGCCTTGTCGACGGCCGGGCCGATGGCGCGGACAGTGGGGGACGTGGCGCTGCTGCTGAGCGCGATGGCGGGGCCGGATGGACAGGCGCCGCTCTCACTGCCCGAGCCCGGAGTGAGCTTTGCGCGGCCGCTGGGCCGGAGCTTCCGGGGGGTGCGGGTGGCGTGGAGCCGGGATCTGGGGGGACTGCCGTTTGAGCCGGCGGTGCGGACGGTGGTGGCGGGGCAGCGGAAGATTTTCGAGGGGTTGGGGTGCGTGGTGGAGGAGGCCGAACCGGATTTCGCGGGGGCGGATTTTGCCTTCCAGACGCTGCGGGCGTGGAACTCGGCGGTGACGCACGCGGGGCGGGACCTGAGCGGGTACAAGGAGACGCTGCGGCGGGAGATTGAGGCCGGGCAGCGGCTGACGGGCGCCGACCTGGCCGAGGCGGAGACGCTGCGGACGCAGGTATGGCGGCGGGTGCAGGCGTTTTTCGAGCGCTACGAGTACTTCGTGCTGCCGGTGACGCAGGTGGCGCCGTTCGACGTGAACCAGCCGTTTCCGACCTCGGTGGACGGCCGGCCGATGGGGAGCTATATCGACTGGATGCGGTCCTGCTGGTACATCTCGACGGCCGGGAATCCGGCGATTTCAGTGCCGGCCGGATTTACGGCGGAAGGGTTGCCGGTGGGGCTGCAGATCGTAGGCCGGGACCGGGCGGATTTCAGCGTGCTGCAGCTGGCGTACGCTTATGAGCAGGCGGCGGGGGTGCCGGCGCGGTGGCCGGAGTTATAGCGGGGCGAGGAGGCGGCGGCCGCGGCAGATGGTGAGGCGGCAGGAGATGCGGCGCTTGGCGGTCTCTTCCTGGCGGAGGGAGTCGACGAGGCGGAACTCCCCGTCTTCGAGGCTGAGCAGGGCGAGGTCGGCGGGGGCGCCGGGGACCAGGGTGCCCATGCCGGGGAGGCGGCCGATGATGCGGGCGGGGGCGACGGTGGAGCGACGGAGGACGTCGTCGAAGGGCATGCCGAGATGGAGCAGCTTGGTCATGGTGGTGGGCATGTCGTAGACGGGGCCTTCGATGTTGCGGGCGTAGAGGTCGCTTGAGATGGTGTCGACGGGGAAGCCGGCGGCGAGGCATTTGCGGGCTTCGGCGAAGCTGAAGCTGCCGAGGCCGTGGCCGAGGTCGAACAGGACGCCGCGGGCGCGGGCTTCGGCGACGCCGGGCTTGAGTTTGCCGGCGGGGTCGCAGAGGGAGGTGCCGTGGCCGGTGTAGGCGTGGGTGAGGATGTCGCCGGGGCGGAGGTGGTTGAGGATTTCGGGGACGTCGGGCGGGGCGTCGCTGATGTGGACCATGAGCTTGAGTTTGTGGTCGTCGCAGAGTTCGCGGGCGATGCGGAGGAACTCGGGGCTGTAGCGTCCGTTCATGTTGGAGCCGATCTGGACCTTGACACCGAGGAGGCAGTGGGGGTGGGCGGCGATGACGTCGGCGGTGGCTTTCATGCTGGCGCGGGCGTGGCGGACGGGGTCGGCGGTGGGGTCGCGGTTGGCGGGGTAGAGGTAGACGAAGCCGAAGACGCGGACCTGGGAGCGGTCGACGATGTAGCGGCGGAAGCCGCCGGCGTTGTCGTAGGCGAAGCTGCCGGCGTCGACCCAGGTGGTGACGCCGGAGCGGGCGGCCACGGGGTCGGCGTCGATGCTGGGGACGGAGCCGCCGCCGAAGTAGATATGGGAGTGGAGGTCGACGAGGCCGGGGACGACGTAGAGGCCGGCGGCGTTGATGACTTCGCGGGCCTGGCGGGGGTCGAGGCCGGGGGCGATGGCGGCTACCTGGCCGTCGCGGACGGCGACGTCGGCGCGGGCGGCAAAGCCGCGGCCGGGGTCGCGGACATCGCCATGGCGGATGAGGAGGTCCCAGGGGCGATCGGGATTCTGGGCTTGGCTGAGGGCGGCGGATGCGGCAACGGTGGCGAGTTGACGGCGGGAGAGCATGGTGCTGGCATTTTATCGCCTTCGGGGGTTAGACAGGGTCGAGATGGCTGGAGAGGCTGGCGGCGCCGGCGGTGAAGGTTTTGAGCTTGGGTTCGGGTTGGCTTTGGTCGTTGGCAGCCGAGTCGGTTTGCTGTTTGTTTGGATTGGTTTGCGGGGTTTTAGAGATTTTAGCTCGAGGGGCCGGGCTGATGGCCGGCGGGGTGGGGGCAACGGCTTGGGATTGGTTCTGGGCAGCCGGGGCGACGGGTTCGACGGCGTAGCACCAGCCGGCGGGTTGGCTTTGGTCGTCGGCGGCGGGGGTAGTTTCCTGAGCGTTTGCAACGGGTTGCGGTTGTTCGGGAGTTTCCGTGGCGGCGAGGGCGCGGTCGAGGACGCTCTGTTTCTTGCCGGTGTATTCGAGGCGGGGGAAGACCGGCGGGTTGGCCGAGGGGTTGAGCTTGCGGACCGCTTGGAGTTCGCGGTGGCTCGAGTG